>CANQNJ010000047.1 GCA_947625185.1 uncultured Clostridia bacterium | reverse complement strand
ATGACTGGGGTGAAGTCGTAACAAGGTAGCCGTATCGGAAGGTGCGGCTGGATCACCTCCTTTAAGGGAGTAGAGGTAACACTCTACCGGACCAAGTCGAGTAATGCCGAGAGGCATTACGGTGAAAGTGGAGCATAAACACGAAAAACAAATGCGAACCCAAGAGCTGTGGAGAAATTCGCTTACTATTCTGAGACAAGCAGAACAAACAAGACACCTTATTCGGGTGCCTTTTTTATTTTTCGCATACGAAGCGGTTTGACGGTTAGTCAAACCGCTTGTAATATGTCCCAAGTGGGCATATTTTCTTTCCAAAGGGAAGCAGGATAAGAATTGTGGGCAGTTCTGCACTAATCAATCTCCAACAAGCGGGAGACCCGCCTTAAAGGAAAGAATCTGAAAAGGGGTTGGCCGATGACTCTAATGCCTTGACATATAATTTATAAAAATATATAATTATATTGCCGAAATTAAAAATTTTCATTTTCCAAACGCATAATATGCCAAGGAAAATCCGGAGCACAAAGCATGATAGAAGTAAAAGAACTGACAAAGATATACAAAAGCCGCAAGAGCGGAAATTGCACAGCCCTTGACCACATAAGTTTTACTTTGCCCGACAAGGGCTTTGTTTTTGTCATTGGCAAGAGCGGCAGCGGCAAGACGACGCTGCTTTCTCTCCTCGGTGGGCTGGACACTATTACGTCGGGCGAGATCATCGAAAACGGCAGACATATAGATAAATTCGGGCTTAAGGAGCAGGTCTATTACCGCAACTCGACGATAGGTTTTATCTTTCAAGACTTTCATTTGATAGATGAACTGACTATCTCCGAGAATATCGCGCTTGCGCTTGAACTTCGCGGAGAAACGGATAAAGACAAGATCAAAAAAGCGCTTATTGACACCGACCTTGCGGAATACGAAAATCGCTATCCCAAGGAACTTTCGGGTGGGCAGAAACAGCGCGTGGCGATAGCGCGTGCGCTGGTAAAGCGACCGTCCATAATACTTGCAGACGAGCCTACAGGCAACCTCGACAGCAAGACGACGGCGCAGATACTTGACCTACTGAAAGAACTGTCAAAGGAAAAACTCGTCGTCATAGTGTCGCATAATCTGAGCGATGCGGAACATTATGCGGATGAAATTATCGAGTTATCCGACGGCAAAATACTTCAACATTTAAAAAGAAACGAGGACTTCGACGCACGTCTCCGCGTGGAGAACGATACGCTTGTAATACCATACGGCGAAAAACTTACAGATGAAAATTTAAATACAGTCAATTCCGAACTATCAAACATTGACATAAAATCCGTTAAGCAGGACAGCGACAGGTTTTTACCATATGAAAATACGAGGGAATGTGAATCCAAAACCGAATCGGAACCGCTTGAGAAAAAGCATCTTAAATTCAAACACACGACAAACTTTCGGTAAAATTTGCGCGACGAAGCTTAATTAGGACGTGCGTTTATTCCGTGATATTTGCCGCGGTATTGGTGGTGCTCGGTCTAAGTCAGCTTATCATGAACTTCAACGGCGGCGAAGTAACGACAGCCGAAATGGCAAAGCGCAACCTTAGTTGCACTTCCTTTATAAAAGATACCAACGACAGTTACGACAGCGTCGATACTACCCGCCTTGTGGACGTAAACGAGGACGATCTTCAAAAGTTTTACGACGCCGGCTACACAGGCAAGGCGTATCCGCTTGTAAACTATGCGCTGTTCAATTCAACGAAATCAACGTGTTACTTGCAATCACGGGCAACGTACAATTCCAATCCATACACTGTCCCCGCGTCCTTCGGCGTGCTCGTTACCGATGAGGAATTTGTTGCCAAGAGGTTCGGGCAACTGGAATACGTCGCCGTGGCGGACGAGCAGCGGGATGACGGGGTGTTCATCACCGATTACTTTGCAGAAGCGGTCATCTACAATCTTGCGAGCAAAAAATTGACCTACAACGACCTTTTGAAGGAGATCCGCTGGAGCACAAGGCACAGCTACGGCTACGTTAACGGCATTATCAACACGAGATACAAGGAGCGCTACAAAGATCTGCTCGCCACGCTTACCGATCCGACCGTGACCCAAGAGCAGCTCCGTCCTCTTTCCGAAAGCCAAACGTTCCTCGCCTTTTTTGACGAGTTGACGCAATATCTCAATATCGCCTATACGTTCAACGAAGACTTTGTCAACGCTGCCATAGCGCTTCAGGACAGACAATTCACCCTGGGCTTGAGCACCACGTTTGAAATGGCGGGGAAGAGTTACGCATTTCCGGACTACTATTTTTCCAACGAAATATTTTACGGCGGCAAGTACACGCTGAACGATGACGAAATTGCGATGAGCTATGCCTCGTATAACGCTACGTTTGGCACGAATTACACGTTGCAAAATTATCGGAATTTTCAGCCGCATACCGTCAAGTTGTGCTACTATCTGATGTGCGACTCCTCCAACTCCGTCAAGAAGTATGAAAAGACCGTGACGATCGCCAAGTTGCTGAGTGAGAACAACGTCGTGCACTGCGTGTTGTCCAAAAACGTCTTTGAGGATCTTCAGCGTTTGGAGATGTTTACCTTCGGTTACTACTTTGACAATGACTCGCAGGAAGAATTGCTCGTCAATACCGCCGTGGAAAACGGCTTTATTCCCAATTCCACGATCGGCAGTACCATCACAACCATGACCAAGGCGGTAAACGTTTTCGCCGATTTCTTCGTGATCATCTTCGTGGTGCTGTGCGCGGCGCTCCTGCTCCTTATGGTGCAGTTCGAACTGAAAAACATTCGCGACAAGATGCGTGATATAGGTATAATGAAGGCGCTGGGGGCAAGGGATATCGACCTTATCGTCATTTTCGGTTTTCAGGTACTTATTGCGGGGCTTGCAATGATAATACTTTATATTGCAGGCTCGTTTGTGTTCATCGGGCTTGCAAACAAGGTCCTTGTGCTGTCGCTCAACGAGCTTGCCAAGAATGCAATGGTGATGGATGTGTCGTTCCTCGTCGTCAAGTGGAAGTACATTTTGCAGAACTGCGTATTGGCGTGCATAATAATGTTAGCGTCCTTCCTTGTGCCAATGTTACGACTGAGATATATAAAGCCGTCAAACGTCATAAAAGCGAAAGAATAAATCAACTATTGTCACATCACAAATTCAAACAGAAAAAAGCTGCCGCAAGCGAATAACTTCGCCTGCGGCAACCGTTCTTTTTTCTCTGTAATGAAATTTAGTCCCTATGGAATACACCCATTCGGGTGCCTTTTTTATTTTTCGCATACGAAAAAGATAAAGGTATTTGCACAAATGCCTTTTTTGCTTTCTTTTGCTTAATTTTTGACGGATAAGACCGATATTATGTTTATTACGAATAAAGCTTGAGCATCAGCGCATTTTGTCTACACGGTGTAGATTTTTTCTATATCCTCGGGTATTCCGTGAGCGGCACCGTTTATCCAGATTTCCTGGATAAGTTCCAAACATTCAACATAAGCGGTTTTTCTGCCCAATACGAAATCCGCATTGGAATAGCTCTCAATCGGCTCATTGATTTCATCGAGAAAATCTAACAACAGTTCTACTAACTGAGCAAGCGTCTGCTCTCCGGAATATTTTTGCATAACCTTTCCTCCTTTGTTTGTAAATTTAAGTTTAGTTATGCAAAGCGTAATTTTTCGTCATTTTTTGTCGAAAAATATTTATTGTTCCGTGAGATAATTATATAATGCGTACTGCCAAGCGATAAGAATACAGAAGGCTTGACAGCTCATGAGTAAGTATCGATACAGCGACCTCGAAAAAAACATTCTCAGACAATTGGAACAGAAGAACCCACATTATCTCAACGCATATCGTCGTACCGTCGATTTTTTTGTGGTATATGACGCCATAGAAGGTACCAATCATCGCCATATAGTCCGATGTCTTTTCGGCGAAGGCAGAAATCGCCGCAAAACCGTAGACGGGATAGCTCTCGAACAATTCTGTTCGTCGCGGACGCTGTACAGGTATGTTGTCAAATACATTATTTGTTTCTTTTGCTATCTCGATATCCCGGAAGATCAGATCCCCGAGATGTAACCTGCCTTTGCGACGGCTCTTTACATAGCAAAACGGCAGAATTGGTATCCTGCCGTTTGTGATTGATCGTGGTGCAGCGTTCATCTGAACAGTTCCACAAGTATTTCGCATACCAGCTCTTTCATCTTTGCATAGTCGATGTAGCTGTGACTGTCGAACACCGTCTCGTGCGCATAGCTTTGCACGATATTCATCGCCAAGTGAACTTTTTCCGTGATGTTTTCGGGGCTGATGCCGACCTTTACCAACTGTTTGCTCATCTGCTCCGTTATCTTGTTCTCCAAGCTGATAAAGTGCGCGTTGACCGCTTCGTCCGTCGTCGCGAGGGAATGCAGCGTGTTGTGCAACTTTGCGTTCTGTCGGTGCAATTCGATCGTCTTGTCGATAACGGACAGCGCCAATCTGCGCATGTCGACGGGTTGCGGCGATTTGTCCACAATATGTGCAAGCGGCTTGTACACTTTGTCTATGTATATTTCAAGTACGCACAGCAATATATCGCGTTTGTCCTCGAAGTACCCGTATACGATGCCCGTGGATACTCCCGCGCGCTTGGCGATCTCCGCCGTGTTAGTGCCGTAGTAGCCCACTTCGCTGAACAGCTCGTATCCCGCTTGAATTATTTTGTTTTTCTTTTCGATGCTGCGCTCCTGTTGCGGGACGCGTATCGCCGTGGACATATTTGCCTCCTGTCGGTTTGGGCGCAATCGCCCGATCGGCATATCCGATTTGCTGTTTCTTGCGTCGGCATAGCCGAATTATAACAGATAATTTTTGTCTATACATATTCATTATACCACAAAACCGAAAAATAAAAAGGGGTAACCGCAAAAAATACCCGAAAATATATTTCTTGAAAAACAGCGATATGTATTGGATATTTCTGAATGTGTGATATATCTGATGAAAGTAGTGCAAATCCCAACTCCGTATCGGACAAAATGCAAGACAAAGTATTCCGTTTTCAACGAAACGGATAGTTTCCGCGCAGCGTCCGATATCGGGACGCGATAGTCGTTTGGCAAATATTCCGACGACGTACCTCTCTCTTTTGCCGCGTTGCATTCAGGAGAGGTTTTTGGATTGTAAATTTCCGAATACGAAAAATTCAAATAAAAATATGAAATTTCTATCATATTTTGCTTGACGGCGGAATAAATCGGTGGTAAGATAAATGCGAAACTGAAATTTGTTTCACATTTTGCGTAATTCCGTAATATTTTACGAAGGAGAGTTTATGCCAATCGTATTTGCACCGATAAATACATCGCTCAAAGTAGTGAAAGTGCTTACCGACGATAAGACGAAAAAACATTTGGAGAGTCTCGGTATAGCCGTCAACAACAGTATCACCGTGCTGAGTTCCTGCGGCGGCAGTGTGGTTTGCCGCGTAATGGACGGCAAGTTGGCATTGGATCACGATCTGTCTACAAAGATATTCGTAGCATAACAGGTTAATACTGCGTTGTTCGACTTCGCAGTTTAATACAATTTATATAAGGAGAAAGAGCAAATGCAAAAGACATTGGACAAATTTGCCATCGGCGAACACGGCGTCGTTAAGAGCGTCGGCGGCGAGGGCAAGATCAAACGCCGTCTTTTCGATATGGGGATAACTCCCGGTGCGGAGATACTGTTGCGCAAACGCGCGCCGCTCGGGGATCCGTTGGAAATCACGGTTCGCAGTTACGAATTGTCGCTGAGGATCACCGAAGCGCAATGCGTAACTTTGGAAGTGCGGGACGCAACCACCGCGGGGGAGGCAGTCAAGTGAAGAGATTTGCATTGGCAGGCAACCCGAACTGCGGCAAAACGACGCTGTTCAACAGCTTGACGGGCGCAACGGCGCACGTCGGCAATTGGCCGGGAGTAACGGTGGACAAGCGAGACGGCGTATACAAGAAATGCGCCGAACCCGTAGCCATTGTGGACCTGCCCGGTATATATTCGCTCAGCCCGTACACGCCGGAAGAGGTCATCGCCCGCAACTATATATTGGACGAGAAGCCCGATTGCGTTATCAATATCGTGGACGCAACCAATCTGGAACGTAACCTGTATCTCACGACGCAGATACTCGAAATGGACGTCCCCGTAGTCATTGCGCTCAATATGATGGACGCGGTGGAGCGGCAGGGCGACAAGATCGACTCCAAGGAGTTGGAGAAACGTCTCGGCGTCCCCGTAATCAAGATATCCGCGCTTAAAGAGCAGGGACTTGCGGAGCTTATGGACAAGGCTTTCAACGAGAGCAAGAAGCAGCGTCACGGCTCCACAGTGTTGCAGGACACGCCGCTTGCTCACCTCATAGGTGATGTTCGCATTGCCTTATCGGGACAAAACGTCGGCAATCCGTTGTTCCACGCCATCAAGTTGGTGGAAGGGGACGAATTGGAAGTCTCGATGCACAAGGAAACGCTCCCTATGGTGGAGGAATTCAAGGAAACGTTTGAGGACGAGACTTTCGGCAACGACTTTGAGGCGTTGGTAGCGGACGGACGGTACAAATACATATCCAAATATTTTGCTCCCGTGCTTACGCGCAAGAGCAAGGAAAAATTTGTCTCGACGCGCAGCGATCGAGCCGACAAGGTGCTTACCAACCGTTGGGCGGGTATCCCGATATTCTTGGTGATACTGTTCCTCATCTTCCACCTCACTTTCTCGGAGAACTTCTTGTTTATATCCACATTTGCCGAGTGGGCCGGTAATCCGCTGCCCTCGTTGGGCGATTTGGGCTTGCTCACCGAGGAAGGAGACCCGATAAATTACGGCGTAAGATGGTTGGCGACGATATACGACGGGACGATCTATTCGCCGGGTGTGATAGTCAACAACATATGGAACGATATGATGGTGGGAGAACTGTTCGGTTGGATACAGGGTCTCATCGAAGGCAGCGGAATGGAAGCGTGGGCTGTCGGCTTGCTCAATAACGGCATTATCGAAGGTTTAGGCGCCGTTTTGAGTTTCCTGCCGCCGATACTGACTTTGTTCCTGTTCTTCTCCATATTGGAAGATAGCGGCTATATGGCGCGTATTGCGTTCATTCTGGATAGAATGTTCCGCCGTTTCGGACTTTCGGGACGTTCGTTTCTGCCGATGATAATGGGTTTCGGATGTTCCGTACCCGCTATGATCAATACCCGTACGCTCGCAGACGACAAGGAGCGCACGGCGACGGTCCGCGTAATACCCTTTTTCAGTTGCGGAGCCAAGTTGCCTATTCTGACGGCGGTCGCAGGCGCGATAATCCTTCATTTCACAAACGGCAACGGCAGCGCGGATCTCATCACGTACGCGATGTACTTGTTGGGGATAGTTGTGGCGATAGTCAGCGTCTTGCTGATGCGCGCAACCACATTGAAGGGGGAGACGCCTCCGTTCATAATGGAGCTGCCCGCATACCACGCTCCGCAGTTCAAGAACCTGATGGCGCACCTGTGGGACAAGACCAAACACTTCGTCAAGAAGGCATTTACGATAATTCTTGCGTCTACGATACTCATCTGGGTGCTGTCTCATTTCAGCTTTAATTGGAAGCTTTTGGACGACGAACAAATAAACGAGAGTATACTTGCCAGCGTCAGTATGCTGTTTCAGCCGCTGTTTACGCCGCTCGGGTTCGGAAGTCAGCTTGGCGAGTACGGATGGGTATTCGTTGTGGCGGCAGTCGCGGGACTTATCGCCAAGGAAAATGTTATCTCCACATTTGCAACGTTGGGCGCTTGTCTAATGGCTGTACTCAATGTGGCGGATCTCGGCGGTATCACGGTTGACGCTATCTATGCGGACGACTCCGGTATAAGCGCGGTAGTGGCAATGATCGCGGCAACCAATATCACCGTACCCGGATTGATAAGCTTCATCGCATTCAATATGACTACGATTCCGTGTTTTGCGGCAGTAGGAACAGCCAAGAGCGAACTCGGCAACAAGAAACGCTTCAATTGGACCTTGGTATTCTGGGTCGTGGCAAGCTATCTTGTAGGGGCTATCGTGTATACAATAGGTTCCTGGTGGTGGACTCTGTTCATCTGGCTTGCGGTTGTTGCGGGCGTGACTTGCCTCATCGTATTGTACAACAAGGGCAAAATAAAGATCAAATTGCCCAAGCGTGCGTCTCGATAAATAAGGAGCGAAAGAAATGTTATCTTGTCTTTCAATGGGCGTCGGCGAAATAATCCTGACGGTCGCCTGCGCGGCGATAGTTGTTGGCGTCATCGTCGGCGTGATAATACGAAAGAAAAAGGGCAAGGGGGCTTGCTGCGACGAATGCGGCGGCAACTGTCCGCATTGTGCAGCCAACCGTAACAAAAACAAATAATTTCCGATGGTTTTCTCTCATACAAAAGGATGTCCGCCTATGCGCAGACATCCTTTTGTATTAAATAGGCTCTATGGCAAATGTTGGGGTGAAGGCAAATTTATAAAGAAAATAAGCCTATTTTACCCCAACATTAAGCCATTAGAGCCACCGCCCAAACGCAAGTCGCATCGGGTATTCCACGCAAAAAGGCTTCACTTCGCGCCCCATCAAAGGCGCCCCTTCAAGAGGAAGGGGAGCTGTTGAACGTAGTGAGACTGAGGGGTTTGAAGTTTTGAGTGGTGTGCGCTCGTTGCAGATTATTTTGCGTTGGAATACCCTCGTTCGTGGTGTTACAAGGTCAAGAACATAATTGAAACTTCGGTTGACTGCGCAACCGACCCCTGACGGGGCGCAAGCGCAGACTTGGTCGGACTATTAAGGAAGCCGAGGACACCTCGGCTTGCATTGTTTGTACTTTCGGCGGGGAGTCGCAGCCCCGCCATCCCCCGCAAGGGCTGCAAGCGCCGCGCAGGTCACCGCTTGCAACGGAATTTTCGCTTTGTTCGCTGCTATGCGCGATACGCACATCTCCGCGCGCGAAAATTCCGCATTGATATGGAAGTCGGCTTTTGTATTTTATCTACTTCCGCGCCCCAACATTTATCACAGAACCATTAAATATGGTCTGTTTGTTGCCGACTCAACGGGGCGTGTAGGGACGGATAAATTCTCTTATGTCTCGGTTGCCCATAGTCAACAGCTTTTCCAATACCTCTTTTGTGGCGGATATGTCGCTTGCGGCGTTGTGATGGAATAATTGTACGCCGAGCGCTTGGCTTAGCGTATTGAGGCGCAGATCTCCGCGCTGTGTATGAAATCGATACAGAATATCCCTCGCTACCCACATCGTATCCAGAACTTCCGCGGGATCGAACCGTATTCCGAAACGTCCGAGATCCTTTTTCATCACAGTCAGATCGAATCGGTAATTGTGCGCTACGAAAACAAAGCGTTCGGGTATGTTACGCGACATCACTTGCCAAAACTCATCTATCGTCGGGGCGCCTTTGACGTCGTCGTTGGTTATTCCGTGTATGTAGGTAAAGGTTATGCGCGTCTGTGGGTCGATAAGCGAGTAGTAGCCCGTAGTTTCGCCGCTTTTCACGATTATCATACCTATGGCGCAAATGCGGTCGTTGGACCAATTTGCCGTCTCTACATCTACGAATACAAAGTTTTTATCCGTCGGATATATAAATGATTCGGTGTTCTTTTCGTTCATCGTGACGTTTGCGGGCTTTTGCCCGCACTCAATTCCCGTAATTTATGGTCTATATTAAGAATATAACTTTTGACGTTTTTTGTCAACTTGATCGATTTCTCGGCGTTCGTAACGCCTCTCGTGCAAGATATTGGATAAATCTGCCGACATTTTGCTCAAATCACTTTTCAAACGGAAACTTTTTTGTTACAATATAATCACTATGAAGGTGTGGGCGAAAACGGTACGGGGAGAAAAGATCACGCGGGACGTTCTGTACGAGTACGAACATGTGTCCGACGAGGATGAATTTATTTCCGTATTGCACGGCATATGTGAGCAGATGGATATACCCACGCCCATATCCACGCGCGTCAACTTCAACCATTTTGTGATGTTCAACCATACGCGCTTCAAGGAACGCGACTTTGTGGAGCATATCGACTTCGATGTTTTCGAGTTGGAGGCAGTTCCCGACAAGAAGAAGTCACGGTAACAGAGTACGTAAATCGAATATATGCGGGTATAGTTTAGTGGTAAAACGACTGCTTCCCAAGCAGTAGTTACGGGTCCGATTCCCGTTACCCGCTCCAAAAAAAACTTACGGTTCGCATAGCCGAAGCAGTAGTTACGGGTCCGCTCAGCCGAGGAGCGCAGCGACGAACGCCCTCAGCCGAGACGCATAGCGTCGAACGCCACGAA
>CANQNJ010000046.1 GCA_947625185.1 uncultured Clostridia bacterium | reverse complement strand
AAATCCGCCCGAATGAAATCGACAAATTTCACCGAATAAAATTCAAAAATTTGACCGAATAGTATTGTGCAAAAAACAATAGTGTGATATAATTGCCTTGGTTGGAGGTAGATATGACCGATATTACACAAGTAAAATACAGACCGCGCGTTGTTGATTGCGAGGTAGAGCGATATCTTGAAGCCTTTGGAGCTGTGTGCATAGAGGGTCCCAAGTGGTGCGGCAAAACAATGACGGCTTCCATGCATTGCAATAGCTCTTTTTTTGTCGGGGATCCGTCCAATAATTTTCAGAACAGGCAATTGGCTGAACTTTCGCCCGATCTGGTGCTTCAAGGGGATACTCCTCGCCTTTTGGATGAATGGCAGGAGGTCGCTGCGCTATGGGACGCCGTTCGTTTTACCGTAGACAGTCGTGCGGCAAAGGGACAATTTGTCCTTACGGGTTCCTCCACGCCGATACGCAAAGGTATATTGCACAGCGGCGCAGGTCGTATCGGGAGGCTTAGAATGCGCACGATGTCGTTGTGGGAGTCGGGCGATTCCTGCGGGGCGGTTTCTCTCAGACAATTGTGCGACGGCGAGTTTCAGTCCGTTATGACGGGCGACGTGAAGCTGTACCGTCTTGCCGAACTTATCGTAAGAGGCGGTTGGCCCGGCAATCTTGACGTTTCGATATCCAATGCCTCGTTGACGGCGCAGTCCTATATCGACGCCTTGATCGACGACGACGCGTATCGTCTCGATGACGTAAAGTATGACAAGAACAAAATACGACTGCTTTTGCAATCGCTTGCTCGCAACGAGAGTACCACCGTTTCAAACAGCAATATCGCAAGGGATATCAGTGCCAACGGAGGCTCCGTCGATCCGGATACCGTCGCAAGCTATCTGGACCTTTTTGAAAGGCTGTTTTTGTTGGACAATCAACCGCCGTTTTCCGGCAATTTGCGTTCGGCAACCCGCCTTAAACAGTCTCCCAAGCGCCACTTTTGCGATCCTGCGTTGGCGGCGGCGCTGTTGAAGGCGTCTCCGGAGAGACTTGTCGGCGATCTGACTACGTTCGGTTTTCTTTTTGAGGCGCTGTGTGAGCGTGATCTGCGTGTTTATGCCGAGTCGTTTGGCGCAAGGGTGTGTCATTATCAGGATTACCGCCAGAGGGAGGTTGACGCCGTGGTGGAACTGTCGGACGGCAGGTGGTGCGCCTTTGAGATCAAGCTTGGTTTCAATCAGGTGGAGGAAGCCGCCGCTCAACTTGTTGCATTGAGAGATTCCATAGCACGAGAAGGCGGTACGCCGCCCACGCAGCTATGTGTGATTTGCGGTCTTGCCAACGCCGCTTTCCGTCGCTCGGACGGTGTGTTTGTGGTGCCCGTTACGGCATTGAAGCCCTGATTGAAACTTTGTATCGTCGCCCGTCGGAGGCAAATGACGGCGTTGCAATCGGCTCTTCCCGTATAATAAAAATTATTTTATCGTTGTCTTTGGGTAATTCTTCGGCTAAAATAAGATTGTATCGTATTTTGGACGGAGGTCTGTCGATGAGAAAATTTTCGCTATCCTTCGTCGGAACGCTCGGCGGCGGTGCAGACTTGCGGCAAGGTCATCGCCGCGGTATCGCGCAAATACGAAAATCGTCTTTTTTATGTCAAACAGTTGCCAAAAGTCGCGGTATGTGTTACAATATACAAGCATAACAGAACAATAAGGGCGTTTTATGCCCTGTTTGATTGACGGAGGTCACAAAAGTGTTTAGTTTCTTGGGATTTGCAGTTGCTACTGCCGATTTGGTTGCGGGTATTCGTATCGCCATTGCCGCGCTTGCTTTGATTTGCACCGGCTTTATTATTTTCGTGGTTATGAAGCAATCGGGCAACTCCGACGGCACCGAAGCCTTTACGGGCGGTTCCAAGTCCGACGATAACGAGTCCTACTACGGAAGAAATGCGGGTTCTCGCACGGAAGCTCGCTTGAAGCTGTGGACATACATCTGCGCGGGCATACTTGCTCTGTGCTGTGTAGCTTTCATCGTTATGGCGGCGGTAATCGAGTAATTCAACATCCAACTTTTGGCGGCTAATCGGTTTTAGCCGCCTTTTTTACGCAAAGCGACTCCGATCCGACGCACGTCTGTACGGTTGACTGCGCAACCGACCCCTGACGGGGCGCAAGCGCAGACTTGGTCGGACTACTGAGGAAGCCGAGGACACCTCGGCTTGCATTGTTTGAACTTTCGGCGGGGAGTCGCGTTTTCTAAGGTACACGGGCGCACGGATACATTTATATACTTGTGCGCCCTCTCGTGGCAGCTACCAACACCACACTGTGGTGATTGGTTTAACGCGCCACGCCCACGCGTCCCCGCAAGGGCTGCAAGCGCCGCGCAGGTCGCCGCTTGCAACGGAATTTTCGCTTTGTTCGCTACTATGCGCGACACGCGCATCTCCGCGCGCTCAAATTCCGATTTAATATAGAAATCGGTTTCTATATTCCATTCACTTCTACACCCCGATATTTGCCATAGTACATCTATGGTTACGCAAAGCGACTCCAATCCGACGCACGTCTGATCGGATAATTATGCAAAACTCGAATTAGGTACAAAATAACGTTATATGAACTTACAAGAACGAATTTTCGATTTAATAGAACGCATTTCTTCGGAGTACTTTACCGTCAAGCAGTTGTACGGCTCCTTGCAGGTCGGTTCGTCCGCGGAGAGACGCGCCGTGACGGAGGCGTTGCGGCAGCTCGAACGGGACTGCCGTATCGTTTACGACAAGCGCAACAGACGTTATCGCAAGGTGACGGGCGATTGCGGCAAAGCGGTATTTTCGGCGCATGCCCGCGGTTTCGGCTTTTTGCAGACGGATGAGGGCGAAGATCTGTATGTGCCCGCTTCGGCGACACGAGGCGCTTTTCACCGCGACACCGTTTTGTACCGGCGCAGGCAGGGCACAGCGGACGAGGCGGAGATAATAGGCATTGTACGACGCGGAATGGCTCGCGTTGCGGGCGTATACAACAAGAAACGCGACGCGCGCTTTGTTACTCCCGACGATCAACGGTTCATTGCCGACATAAACGTGCTGCCAAATAGGGATATGGGCGCAAAAAACGGGCAAAAAGTTGTCGTGCGCGTCACTTGTTGGCCCGACGACAATCGCGATTGCCCCGAGGGGGAGATAGAGTCGATATTGGGCTATCCCGAAGAGAAAGACGTTGATATGTGGTCCGTTGCGGCAAATTTCGGTTTGTCGCAGACCTTCCCCGAAGAAGTCAGGCGGCGCGTGGGGGCTATCCCGCAAAGCGTATCCGACAGGGACCTTGCCGATAGGCGTGATCTGCGCGGCGAACGCATATTCACCATAGACGGCGAGGACGCCAAGGATCTTGACGACGCCGTCAGCATATCCGTTGACAAGCACGGCAACTATGTGTTGGGGGTACACATAGCCGACGTAAGTCACTATGTTTTGCCCGACAGCGATATCGACAATGAGGCTTTTACGCGCGGCACAAGCGTCTATCTGCCGGGGACGGTGTATCCGATGCTTCCGCGCGAGTTGTCCAACGGCATTTGTTCGCTGTACGAGGGCGTGGACAGGTTGACCCTTTCCTGCGTAATGACGATAGACGGCAAGGGCAAGAGGACGGATTATGATATCTTTCCGTCCGTGATACGCAGCCGTCACCGAATGACTTACACGGCGGCTCAGGCGGTATTGGACGGCGACGCCAAAGCCGTATCGCAATACGCGGATATCGCCGCCGATCTGATGAATATGGAGAAGTTGGCGCATATTCTGCGGGACAAGCGCGTCAAGCGCGGCACTATCGAATTTGAAAGCCGCGAGGTGTACTTCGTGCATAACGAGCGCGGCGAGGTGGTGGACGTAAAGCTCGCCGAGAACAGCTTTTCTCATCAACTTATAGAGGAATTTATGATCGCAGCCAACGAAACGGTGGCGGAGTATGCCGCCGCCTGCGACTATCCGTTTGTATATCGCGTACATTCCAAGCCCGACGAAACCAAGCTGAATGTGCTTTTTGCGTTGATGCACGGCTTGGGCATAGACGTCAGACGTACGCAGGAAATGCACAATTCCGTATTGCAGGCGGCGCTTATCCGTGCGGAGAAAACGCCGTACTTCAATCTGATCAACGACGTTATGCTTCGCACTATGCAGAAAGCGCATTACAGCGACGTCAATACGGGACACTTCGGATTGGCTTCTCGCTGTTACTGTCACTTTACCTCTCCCATACGGCGCTATCCCGATCTTACCGTTCATCGCGTGCTTAAAACGGCGCTTGCGGGCAAGATGACGGACAAGGCGCTTGCGTACTACGAGGACAAATGCAATCGTGCGGCGCGTCAGTCCGATATCCGCGAGAAAATTGCCGACGAAGCCGAACGTCAAGCCGACGACGTCAAGAAATGCGCCTATGCCGCGCGGCTCATCGGAGAGGAATTCGACGCCGACATATCCGGCGTGACCGAACGCGGCATATACGCCGAGCTGCCCAACACCGTGGAGGGATTTATCCCGGCAGAGCGGTTGGGCGACAGCCTTTGTTACGATCCCGAGCGTTTCTGCCTGTACAACGACGCCGTCAGATACAGTCTCGGGGACGGCGTAAGGATACGTATAGTTTCCGTCAACAGACAGGCTTGCAGGATAGACTTCGATATCGTCCCGCCCGCCCCGAACATATCAAAATAGTTGCGGGTCGGCATTTCCGTTGACTTAAAGTTTACTTTTGAGTTATAATATATCCGCATAACGATGCTATACTGCGAGTTTTGCGATGCGACGGAATCCGTATGTGCCGACGATGCGTTTTATGCAAGTCAAAGCGGCGCGTTGCGGATATGCGTTTCATCGACAGGGACGTTCGGGCGTATCTCGTCGGGCGTCAACGGATAAGGCGGATTTGCAAATGTGGGATAAGATTCTTCCGTGGATAGGCGGCATTTTTGCCGGAGTGGGACTGATACTTATATTTTACGACGTAATCACAACCATCAAACGTCGCGACAAAACCAAGACCAACATTGCGGGCTTGGTGGTGCTGTCAATAGCGGTTGTCGGGTATGCGATAACCGATCTCATTCTGCCCGCCGTCAAGGAGGACAACGGGTGGCCCGCGTTGGCGTCCTTTGCCTGGATAGCGCTGTTTTGGGTGTATGTGCTGTTGGACGCCGTCACTATGATGGGGGATATCAAGTTGGCGCGGCGCAAGAAGAAGGGTTCCGACGACAAAAGCGACGCCGAGCAGACGGAAGAGCCTTCCGCCGACAAGTCGGACAAGTGATACGCCGTTATCGCGCATACGGATATCGACAATATTTTCGGTTGCCATGCCAAGGCGCCGATAAAGCACTTTTATGAAACTGATAACCACTAACAAAAAAGCTTTTCACAACTATAATATGGCGGAGACGTTGGAATGCGGCATCAATCTGATCGGCTGCGAGGTCAAGTCTCTTCGCAACGGAGAGGTGAATATCGCCGATGCTTATTGCCGTATAGTAAACGGCAATCTGATACTTGTCAATTGCCACATCAAGAATTACGACAAGGGCAGTTACAGCAACGTTGCTTCGCGCAGGGACAGGCGTTTGCTTGCCCACAAACGCGAGATAATGCGTATGCTCGGCAAGGTCAAGGAAAAGGGATACGCCATCGTTCCGACCAAAATGTATTTCAAGGACAGCCTCGTTAAGGTGGAGGTTGCGCTTGCCAAGGGCAAACGCGATTACGACAAGAAAGAAACCATTCAGCGCAAAGATATGGAACGCGACGTTCAGCGTACGCTGAAAGATTACGGTTGATACGACATATTATGAGACTTCCGGCGCGGTTTTCGTCCCACGACGCGGCGTAATTGCGTTGGGCATTGCTGCGGAGCAACTTGGGATTACGCTTATATCGTCAATCGACGGTATATCGATAAAAAACAGTTGCGAATGTACGGCATAATAAAATACTATTAAAAAAATCGACTTCCGACGAGGAAGCCGATTTGCTATTTTTCGATGATTAACCGGTCTCTGTAAGAACGGTCGTTGTAAAAGAGGTCTATTTCTCTTTATTCAATATTTGACACAGAGTCATTATGTGCAAAAATTGAGTTTATCCGAAACTACTTTTTGTTATTCTTTGCCCATATGCGCATACGTTCGGAGTGGTCGAGTATTTGTTTGCGCAACCGTATGGACAGCGGCGTGACTTCCACGAGTTCGTCGTCGCCGATAAATTCCAGACATTGTTCCAGACTCAGCACGGTGGGAGTGGTGAGTTTCAACGCTTCTTCCGAGCCGCTTGCGCGGTTGTTGGTGAGGTGCTTGGTCTTGCATACGTTGACGGTGATGTCGTCCTCGCGGCTGTTTTCGCCGACGATCATTCCAGCATAGACGGATACGCCCGGTCCCACAAAGAGTCGGCATCTTTCCTGCGCGTTGAACAATCCGTAAGCGGTGGTGACGCCGTCTTCCCAACAGACGAGGCTGCCGCGCGTACGTTCCTGTACGTCGCCCTTGTACGGCTCGTAACCGTCCAGAACGCTCGTCATTACGCCGAAACCTTTTGTATCCGTCAGCATTTCGCCGCGATAGCCGAACAGCGCGCGCGACGGTATCTTGAACTCCAACTTGGTGCCGCCTTGGTTGTCCGGCGACATATTGAGCAGTTCCGCCTTGCGCATTCCGAGTTTGTTCATAACCGCGCCGACGTATGCTTCGGGTACTTCCACGACGAGATACTCTATGGGCTCGCAGGTGACTCCGTTTATTTCCTTAAATATCACTTTGGGGCGCGATACGGCAAATTCGTAACCTTCGCGCCGCATATTCTCTATCAATATGGACAGGTGCAGTTCGCCGCGCCCGTATACCTTGAAGCAATCCGCGCTGTCCGTCTCTTCCACCCGCATACTTACGTTTGTCTCCACCTCGCGGAACAGACGCGCGCGTAAGTGGCGGCTCGTGACGTACTTGCCTTCCTTGCCCGCAAAGGGACTGTCGTTTACTTTGAACAGCATACTCACCGTAGGCTCGTCTATGTTGACGAATGGCAGCGGTTCGACGCAGTCGATGGAGCATATTGTCTCGCCTATATTCATATCGGCGATGCCGTTTACCGCAACGATGTCGCCCATAACGCCGCTTTCGCATTCTACGCGTTTAAGTCCTTCAAATTGATACAGACGCGTTACCTTTGCCGTGTTGAAGCTGTTGTTGCGGTGGCACAGCATTACGGGCTGACCGACGGATATCTTACCGCGGTTGACCTTGCCTATGCCGATACGCCCCACATAGTCGTCGTAGTCGATATTGCATATCAATAGTTGCAGACCGCCCTCCGTGTCGCCTTGAGGCGCGGGGATCTCTTGTATTATTGCGTCGAGCAGCGGTTTCATACTGTCGGAAGGTTTGCCGAGTTCGTCCGTAGCCCAACCCTGTTTTGCCGAGGCATATATAACTTTGAAGTCGAATTGATCGTCGTTTGCGCCCAATTCCATAAACAGTTCCATTATCTGTTCGCGCAGTTCGTGTTCGTCGAATTCGCCCTTGTCCACCTTGTTGATGACCACGAGCGCCTTTTTGCCGAGTCCAAGCGCCTTCTTCAACACATAGCGCGTCTGCGGCATACAGCCCTCTATGGCGTCTACAAGCAGCAGAACTCCGTCCACCATAGACAGGATACGTTCGACTTCTCCGCCGAAGTCGGCGTGACCGGGGGTGTCGACGATGTTGATCTTGACTCCGTTGTAGTGTACGGCGGTGTTTTTTGCCAGAATGGTTATGCCGCGTTCGCGTTCTATATCGTTGCTGTCCATAACTCTGTCCACAACGGTTTCGTTGGCGCGGAAAACGCCGTTCTGTTTCAGCAGTTGGTCTACAAGCGTCGTCTTGCCGTGGTCGACGTGCGCAATTATAGCGATGTTTCTGATGTCTTCTCTTTGCATATATTCCTCGTGTCCGCACGCATGCGGACGATTGTGTTTTTTTACTACAAAATTATACCCCAATACCCTGTTTCCGTCAAACAAATGAGGGGGAGAACGCATCCGATTTCGTACTGTTTTTTGCCGCGAACGATTTGAAAAGAAAAATTTTGTCTTTGCAACTCAAAATTTACATTTGGAAACCGCAAGTTGGTGGCAATTTGCTTCGGGATATGCTACAATATCCTTACAACACAACAGAGGAAGGTGCAAAATGACTTTCGGCGACAAGTTGAGCAGACTGCGCAAACAACATAATTATACACAGGAACAGCTTGCGGACATTCTGGACGTCTCCCGACAGTCCGTCAGCAAGTGGGAGAGCGACGCGGCTTTTCCCGAGACGGACAAACTGATCAAGCTGTCCGCGCTTTTTGGCTGCACGGTAGACTATCTGCTCAAAGAGGACGTTACCGATCTGCGACCCGATTCGCCGAAGAAAACCATCGGTATGACGTTGTTGAACTTTGCGCCCGCGACAGTGTTTCTGCTTTGGGCGGTAACGCTTTGGGCGACATTTTGCATACGCATTTTCAAAGGTATGTCCGCCACAAATTTGTATATGCAGTTGACATGTCCCGTAATGGCGGATATCCGTCCCGTGCTGTGTCTGCTTGTATGTTTTGCGGCGCTTGCCGCGATTATGGGCGTGGCGCTCATTGTGTGCAGACGTTATGTCGGCAAAAGACTTTGTTTCTTTTTGGAAACGGGCTGTTTCGTACTGTATATAGCCGTATTTGTATGCACGTCGGTGCTGTTGGGGCAGATTTGGTATTTCGGACAACTGCGGGGCGCGTTTACAACCGTACTCGAAGTTTTGACGCCTGTATTTGCCGTAGTGCAAGCCCTTTTGATGTTGTTCCGTTCTCTCTTTCAGGGCAGTCTCGAATCCGCCGCGCAGCGCCTTTCTTCCGTTACGAAGAGGTTGTGCAAGG
This sequence comes from uncultured Clostridia bacterium, assembly GCA_947625185.1. Taxonomy (GTDB): domain Bacteria; phylum Bacillota; class Clostridia; order Christensenellales; family CAG-314; genus Fimimonas. The sequence goes on along the minus strand of CANQNJ010000046.1, from coordinate 1,529 downwards.
CATTCTGGGCAAAGCGCGCGTGGACGCTATCCGTAACGGCGGCGCTCGTTGTGAGCATTGTGCTTTCCGTAGCGCTGCCCGTCACGCTGTGCGATATCTTCCGAATAGAAGCGGTGTCCGGTATCAGCCTCGGCGACAGCAGAGAGCAAGTGCGCAAGCGTCTGGGAGAGCCGATTGATCTGCAAGAAATTATGAATATTGCCGAGATCGGCGCGGAATTGCCCGAACTTCCCGATGAAGATGATTGGTGTTCGGATAATGCTCGCCGATGTATAGACGAAGTTATTCGCCTCGCCCGTTTGGTATCGGATGGCATTGACGAGGATTTCGCCTCTCTTGCCGCAGTCAAGATGATGGCGCTGTTGCAGCACCTTACAACCGTCAAAGCCAAGACCATTTCCGTAGGCTACGACGGCGGCGTCGTCACACGCGTGCAGTTTGACAACAATGCAACCTTTGCCGACAGCCAAGCAAAATGGAACAAGGCGGGCAATCGCAAACAGAAAATAGAATTGATAGACAACGTCATCCCTGCGGGCGAGCTTCCGTTCACCGCCGAGTTGCGGTACAAGGCGTACTATACCGACGGCAGTTACGCAGTCGGATACATGCAGAACGTCTCCGCCGTCCAAAGCAGCGACGGTTGGTTGGTGAGTTGGAGCGACGATTGGGGCAACTACGAACAAGTTATCCCGTCATCGCAGGGCGGCGCGTCGGACGGCTCCGTTGTCGGTTCGATAGGCAGCGCCTTCTTCAAGCTGACTCCCGTTGTCGGCGGCTATAAGTTGTTGCTCGCGGGCGGTGCGCAGGGCGGCAGAGACAGCATTGCCGAGTACGCCTCGCGCATAACGGAAGTGGAGTTGCAGGAGGGGCTGACGGAGATACCCGACGGCATTTTTGAGGGTATGACGTTGGACAGCATAACTTTGCCATCCACCGTCACGCGCATAGGCGACAACGCCTTCCGAAATTGCCGCTATCTTTCCTCCGTCAATCTCGATAATGTTGAGCAGATCGGCGATTACGCCTTTGCGGGCTGTACGTTGCTTGACAATGTGCGCCTGGGTCAAAACTTTCTGCACGCAGGCTCTCACGCCTTTGAGGGGTGTACGTCCTTGAAAAATCTGAATTTCGGCGGTTGGTATTACGGCACGGACGGCTTTACGCTCGGAGAGTACGCCTTTGCCGGCTGCACATCTTTACGCGACGTATGGCTGGACAATGTCGGCTTTGCCGTCAGGATTCCGGCGCACTGTTTTGACGGGTGCAGGGCGCTGTGTAATGTGTATTACGACGACGTCGCCGAGGTGGGAGAGTATGCTTTTGCCAACTGTACAAGTCTGTTGAGCTATTATACGTGTTTCTACAACTATCTTGACGAAGACGCCTCCATACGCATAGGCAGTTATGCCTTCTACAATTGCACAAGTCTTACCGGCGTCACATTCGGTCCCGCGGTAAAATTTGTGGGGCGCAACGCTTTTGCGGGCAGCGGCGTAACTACGGTGATATTCGAGGTGGAGAACAAC
>CANQNJ010000045.1 GCA_947625185.1 uncultured Clostridia bacterium | reverse complement strand
ATGGCATAATGTTGGGGCAAAGCAGGCTTACTTTTCTACATAATTTGTCTTGACCCCAACATTTGCCATAGAGCCAAATAAAAAAGGATCTTACGATATATTGTAGGATCCTTTTTGTAATCGATGTTGTTTGTAAAGATATGCCGGACAGAAAGATAAACATTGGCGTCTTTCGGTAAATGGGGGGGGTATCTTTACGCTTTGAAATCGTCAGTCGGCGACGTAGGGGATCAAAGCCATCTGACGCGCGCGCTTGATTGCCACTGCGAGTTCTCTCTGGTGATGAGCGCAAACGCCCGTCATACGACGAGGCAAGATCTTGCCGCTCTCCGCCATATACTTTTTTAGCTTGGCAACGTCCTTGTAATCGATATACTCGGACTTCTCAACGCAGAAGTTGCATACCTTGCGGCGTGCGGGACTTCTCAACGGTCTTTTTACTTCTTTATTTTCCATTTTCTTTTCTCCTTAAATCAGAAAGGCATATCGTCATCGTCTTCAACAACTTTGAGACTGTCGATAGATTGATCTTTGCTTTGCGGTGCGGCGCCCGTCTGTCCTTGTTGGGGAGCGCCGTTTGCGCGTGAAAGGAACTCTACCTGATCGGCGCGGATATCGAACGTCTGACGTCTTACGCCGTCCCGTTCGTAACTGCCCGTCTGTATGCTGCCCGTCACAGCGACCTGGCTGCCCTTGACAAGATACTTGACGCAATTGCTTGCCAAAGCGTCCCAAGTGATGATGTTGATGAAGTCTGCGCGATTGTCTCCGTCACGCGAATAGCTGCGGTTGACCGCAATGCTGAAACGACAATATGTATGTCCGCCTTCGGTGGGAGTGGATGCCTGTGGGTCTTGTGTTAGTCTACCAATCAAAAATACCTTATTCATGTGTAACTCCTATTGTTATCTCTTGACGATAAGGAAACGGATAACGCTGTCTTGGTTGATACGCATTACGCGTTCCAATTCTTCCGGCAGAGTTGCGGGTGCGGTGAAGTTGACAAGCACATAATATCCTTCGCTCTTGAAGTTGATGGGATAAGCGAGACGTCTCGTACCCCATTTTTCCACGCCGTCAACAGTTCCGCCGTTACTCGTAACAACCGCGTTGAGCTTCTCCACAACCGCGTCCTTGGCTTCATCCGCCAATTCGTTGTTAAGAATGTACAGCAATTCGTAACTGTTCATAATGTTTTTTACCTCCTTGTGGTCTATTTGGCTGCGGTACTTCCCCGCAGCAAGGGCTGCCCGCAATCGGGCAAAGTACATTATATACTAAATGTAACTAAAATGCAAGTGATTTTGAAGACAATGCACACAAAATTACGCCGCGCCCGAAAAAGCCCTTCGTCGGCAAAACGCGACCAAACGCGCGCGCCGATCACTCCGTGCGCAGACACTTGACGGGATCTTTCTTGGCGGCGATACTTGCGGGGATGAGTCCCGCGCACACGGTCAGCACGACGGACAGCGCAAACATCCCTATGACTATCGCGGGAGTAAACGCGGCTATGCCTGCGACGTCGAAGAAATGCTCTATCACTATATTGACGGCAAGCCCCAACAGCAGCGCCATCGTCACCCCGAGCAATCCCGCAAAAGTACCGATGATAGCCGTCTCGGCATTGAAAATCCCGCTGACGTCTCCTCTGCTTGCGCCTATGGAACGAAGCACGCCTATCTCCTTGGTGCGTTCCACCACCGACGTATAAGTAATGACGGATATCATCACCGTGGATACGATGAGCGCCACCGCCGAGAATGCTATCAATACCCAACTGACCACGTCGATAAACGTCGCCATAAGGCTGAGCGCCAGACCCGTGAGGTCGAGGTATACGACCTGCTCTTCCTCGTCGTGAGAGGCGTTCCAGGCGTCGATATATCCGGCGATAGACTGCTTGGCGTCGATACTGTACGGATAGATCTTGACGCTTGTGGGCGTCTTGTGCGCGCCGAGAGCTTTGAGCGCGTTGATATAGTCGGTACGCACCTTGGAGTCCTTTTCTTCTTCCGTGCCGTATTCCGGACGAACGAACGTCTGCCCCGTAAGCACGTTTCTGTCGGTGGCGGCAAGCTGCGCCTTGCCTACTTCGGATTCCGTCGCGTTCTGTATCATATACTCCGCCAACTCCGGCAGATATGCTATGCCGGAAGTGAGCCATTGCGTACTCTTGTCGTTTTTAGGGCGGAGTATGCTGACGATCTTTACGTCCAACAAGTTGTTTTCGTCGATATTGCCGTACTCTCCCGCCGTTATCTGCCGATAGGTGCCGTTGTCGTTCGGCTTGTACCAACCGTTGTTAAGCACTATGGAGTATTGTCCCGCGGAGAGTATCTCGTCGAACGGAACGGGGTCGTACTTGCCCTCCTTGTTGATGTTGCAGGAAATGCCTATCGCATTGAGCGTATCGGGGCTGATACGGTTGAATTTGTCCACGACGAGGCTGACCTCCGACTTGTCCTTGGGATAGCCCGTTGCGGAGTCCCGAGACTTGTACAGCACGTCGTAGTTTTCCTCGATAAGCTCGTCTTCCTCTATCATCTGGTTGGCGTAAGTCGACCAGGATCGCAGCAGATTATCGTTCTGCAACACATGCATATTGATGTTGTAAGTGTAATTGACGGCTTTGTACCAGGATTTGTCCATTTCGTCAAGGTAATCGATAAAGTCTTCGGACAAGATGGTCGAGGTGTGAAAACTTTCCCGTTGGTACGGCGCCACCGCCTGAATGGACGGGTAAGGAGTTTGATCAACGCCCTCCATATCTCCCATAATGCTCAATATGCGGCTGACGCTGTACGCCGTCTCGCCGATGGTCACGGCGCTGTCTCCGACGGCTTCCGTCTGCATATAATCGACATAATCGCCCATACCGCCGCTTATCGCCAACACCATAGCTATGCCGAATATGCCTATGCTGCCCGCAAAGCCGGTAAGCAGCGTTCTGCCGCGCTTGGTCCACAGATTGCGGAACGATATGCCGAAAGCGACGGCGACAGAGGTGCCGAATTTGCGTTTTTTGCGCGGTTTTGCCGAGATGGGTATGGAATTTGTAGCGGTAGTCTCCGCCGTCGCCGCACAGTCTGCCGCAAGTTGTTCGTCGGTATAGACATTGCTGTCGCTCGTAAGTTCGCCGTCCAACAGCCGCACCACTCGCGTGGAATACTTGTCCGCAAGCTCGGTATTGTGCGTGACGAGTATTACAAGCCTGTCGCGGGATATATCTTTGAGCAGTTCCATTACCTGAACGCCCGTATCTGTGTCCAACGCGCCCGTGGGTTCGTCGGCGAGAATGATCTGCGGATCGCCCACGATGGCTCGGGCAATGGCGACGCGCTGCATCTGTCCGCCGGAAAGTTGGTTGGGACGTTTGCGCATCTGCTTGTCCAACCCCACGCGAACCAACGCTTCCTTGGCGCGACGAATTCTCTCCGCCTTGCTTACCCCCGCAAAAGTGAGAGAAAGAACGACGTTGTCCAACACGCTGATATGGGGAATAAGGTTGTAACTCTGAAATACGAAACCTATTTGTCTGTTGCGGTAGTCGTCCCAATCGCGGTCCTTGAAACCCTCGGTACTCTTGCCGTCGATAAGCAGATCGCCGTCCGTGTAACGATCCAGACCGCCGATAATGTTCAACAGCGTCGTCTTGCCGCAGCCGCTCGGTCCCAATACGGATACGAACTCGCTCTTGCGAAAGTTGAGCGATACGTTCCTGAGGGCGTGTACGGTAAGCTCATTAGTTACCGCGTAATCCTTGTTGATATTCTTTAATTGAAGCATAATATTCCGCCGTTTTGTTTAATGACGGTGAGGCACTTCCGCGTGAAAGCTGCCTTCCGTAAGAAAGTTCATTATGTCGGTAATTATTTCGTCGTCGCGGTTGGTATAAAGCATTGCGTGTCCTATATCGGGGTAGATCTTGACCGTGACGTCGGCAAAGTGATCGGTAATAAAATTTATGGACTTGCGCGGGACAAGTTCGTCCAGATTGCCCCACAACGCCAACGAGGGCGTCTCCGCGCGCGTGGACTTGACCCACATATTGCATTGCTTCATCAGCTCGGCGAATATGTGCAGATTGCGGGGCGTCATATATCGGAAAGTACGGCTGAGCGCTATCTTGCCCGATGCGGTGATATTCTCGCCGTACGGTTTCCAGGCGTCCTTGACCGCGCGACGTTTGTTCTCAAAGCCCTCGACGCTCTCCAACGCGTCCTTGGTGAGTTCTCCGTAGAACTTTGCCGCGTTGACGGGCAGCGCCGCGTTGAGAAATTTATTTGCGGGAGAAATAAACACGGCTCGGCGCACTTTGCGCAGACAACAAAGCCACGTCGCCAACGCGCCGCCCATGGAAAAGCCCACTACGTCCACGTCGTGATTTGCCGCCAACTCGTCGAATGCCGTCATTACCGCCTGCTGCGTACTGCCGACGGTAAACTTGCGCATATCCACCTTGCCGTTGTGTCCGGGAATCTCCACCGCGCGCACCTCGTCGTAGCAGTCGAGGTAGTCGTACAGTCTGCCGAAGTCCTGCGTGGTGGTGAGATAACCGTGTATCAGAAGGACAGCTCTGCTCATCTACCACTTTATGCTCCTGCCCTGTCCGGCGAGAAATTCATTTGCCTTGGAGAAATGTCTGCACCCGAAGAACCCCGCATACGCCGAGAGCGGACTCGGATGCGCCGCCGTCAGAACGAGGTGCCGGGTTTCGGAGATCAATTCCTTCTTGGCATACGCGTTGCGACCCCACAGCATAAAGACCATTCCGCGGGGACGTTTGTTGAGATGAGAAATGACTGCGTCGGTAAATATCTCCCACCCCTTGTCTTTGTGCGAGTTGGGCTTGCCCTCCTCCACCGTCAACACGGTGTTCATAAGCAGCACGCCCTGCCTTGCCCACGGGGTAAGATCTCCGCCCTCGATACAGGTCGGCGCGCCCGTATCCTTCTCGATCTCCTCGAAGATATTGACCAGACTCTTGGGGATAGCCACGCCCCGCGGCACGGAAAAACTCATTCCCATCGCCTGCCCCGGATTGTAATAGGGGTCCTGCCCGAGTATCACCACATTGACGTCGTCGTAAGCGGTATTGTCAAACGCATTTAGTATCAGCCTTTTGGGGGGATAAATACGTTTTTCCGCGTATTCCTTTACAAGAAACCGTTTAAGTTCCACGAAATACGGCTTGGCAAATTCCTCTTTGAACAGGTCGTCCCAACCGTTGTAACTGCGCTCCATTGTATCCCTCCCGTTATTACTCTTCGGTGTACGGTTTGATATATATGTCCTTCTCGGAGCGAACGGTATCGCCCTCGCCGAGAGTTATCGTCTCTCCGTCGGAGTAATCGACGACTATACCGTTGATTTGCAGCGAAATCGTGCCGCCGTCCTCGGAACCGAGCAAGTAGACGCCCGCTCTCAGCTGCTTCGCCTCGCCGACGCCGTACGGTCTGAGCGCGTACATAACGAATCGGTCTCCATCGACGCCCAAAACGGGAGCCTCCTCCCGAGAGGCTTGCAAACGTTCGAGACGTTCTCTCTTCATATTGCGGTACATCAACGCAAATCGCACTACCAACCCCGACAGCGCCGTTACCGCAATGGCTAACAGCACCCAGGGGAACCACCGAGCGAAAGCAATTGCAGCCGACATCGCGATCTCCTTATAGCATATATTGATTAACAGATTATACAATATATCGACGTATTTGTCTATTACTAAATGTTCGTTGAGCCGGTACACGCAGATTATTTGACAAATGCGACATAAATATAGTATAATTTTGCCAATCAAAATTGCTCGGGAGGTATTATGTACAAATTCAAATCGGGATTCTATGCGGACGTGCGCGTCGAGGACCGCTTTGCAACGCAGATACGTCTGCAAAACGGCGAATTGCACGAGGCAAAAGTCACGGAAGAGAAGAAGGCGTTCGTACGCGTGTTCGACGGAAAGATGTGGTACTACACTTCCACCGACGACGTAAGCGCCATCCAACGGGCGTTGGACGAACTGTATTCCTATGCCAAGCCCAATGCCGATATCGACGACGACCCCATAGTGAAACGCTATCAGACCAACAAAGACGTAAAGCTCGTATTTACCGACAGGTGCGTCAAAAACATACCGTTTGAAGCCAAATTGAAGCTTATCGCCGATACCGACGGCAAGCTGAACAGTCCGCTGTGCAACTTCAAAAGCGCGCAGTATCTCGACAGATACTCCGTGTACAACTTCTGTTCCAGCAAGGGCGCGGATATCGAATACGACTTTCAGACGTGCGGAGTCGCATACGGATTGGCTTTCGCCGACGGCGACGAAACGATGCAGGAACAGCTGTCCAAGGCAAGAACGTCCTTCGATGAGCTGACTTACTCCGATAAGGAACTGAACGAATTCGTAACGCGCTGCGAGGACTTTATCCGCAATGCGCAGCCGATAGAGGCAGGCAGTTATCCCGTGGTGCTTGCGCCTATCGTAACGGGCGTATTTGCTCACGAGAGCTTCGGGCACAAGTCGGAAAGCGACTTTATGCTCGGCGACGAAGAAATGGCAAAGGAATGGACCATAGGCAAGCGCGTCGGCAGTCCGATACTTACCATACGCGAAAGCGGCGTATACGAAGGAAGCGGTTATGTGCCGTACGACGACGAAGGTACCGCCGCCACCGATACATATCTTATCAGAAACGGCGTGCTTGCGGGACGTCTGCACAGCGCCGTCACCGCCGCCGCAATGAACGAGGAACTTACGGGCAACGCGCGCGCGATAAACTGCGATTACGAACCCATCGTGCGTATGACGACCACCTTCGTGGAGGCGGGAGACAGTACCTTTGAAGAATTGATCGCGCCCATCAAGCACGGATACTACATTTATTCCGTCAAACACGGCAGCGGAATGTCGACCTTTACGATTGCGCCCAACATCGCATACGAGATCGTCGACGGCAAGATAACCCGTCCCGTCAAAATCGCCGTGCTTACGGGCAACGTATTTGAGACGTTGGGACTTATCGACGGCGTCGGAAAGGACAAAGAACTGTTGAGCTTTGTTACGGGCGGCTGCGGCAAAATGGAACAATTTCCCCTCAACGTGGGATTGGGCGGTCCGCACATACGCGTATCCAAGATGAACGTGCAATAAGGAGGTGCCGATATGAAAACAGAAAAATTGATCAGCAAAGAATCCAACAGGTGCCTCAACGTGACGGCAAACAAGGTGGAGAGCCTGCGCATAAACATTTCCTCGCAGAATACGTTTCGCATTTACGACAACGGCTGCATCGGCGTAGAAGGCAGTCTCGGCGAAGCGGATTGGGACGCATTGCAACAAGGTGCCGCCGCAAAACTCGCCCAGGGCATACAATATCCCGAAACGCACGGCGTCAGACGTTCGCTGACGGCGGACTCCACCGTACACATATTCGACGAAAAAGATTTTATCCCGAAGATAAGCCGTTTGTTGGACAGGCTCGCCGAAGAGAACCCGAAATTTCTGTTCTCCAACAAAGTGCAACTAAACAGCAGCGAGGATATCTACGAGAACAGCGACGGAGAACGCTACGTCTACCGCGGCAACCAATTTCTCCTTGCCCTGGCTATCAAGCTGAAAGGTTCCCCCAACATAATGGACGAAAGCTACGACTGTGAAAGCAATTGCTTCGACGAGGACGCCATATGCCGCGACGTCAAGGTCATCTGCGACGCATTCCTCAACAAATTGCCGCAGGTGGCGGAGGACGAAGTTACCGTTATAGGCGGTTTCGAACCGCTGCAATTCGCCGTGCAACATCTGATTGCCGACCTGTATTTCAACAACGCGTCGCTGTTTGCGGGCAAAATGGGCACAAAACTGTTCAACGACAAGTTGACGATAGAGATAAACCGCAATCCCGCAGAGCAGATCAATCTGCCCTTCTTCGACGCGGAGGGCGTGGTAAACGACAACTACGTCAATTACATTGTGCGAAACGGCGTGTTGGAACGTCTGCTGACGTGCAAACGGTCGGCGGCAATGTACGACACGGAGAATATCGGTTCCGCCTCCGCCAACTACAACGGCGTGCCCAATATAGGCGCGGGCGGATTCGATGTCGCCGATACCGCCGAAAATCTGAGCAAATTGGTCAAAGGAAAAGCCGTCTATATAACCAATACGAGCGGCGGAGATATGACTCCCGGCGGAGACATAAGTCTGCCCGTAATGTCCGCCTATCTGTACGACAACGGCAAATTGCTCGGCAAACTGCCGGAATTTACCGTGACGGGCAATATATTCCGCCTGCTCGGAGAGGATTTTGTCGGTGTGACCGAGAATGGGCTGTTCGGATTCGGCAAGCATAAATACCTTGTATATAAAGCGAAATTGGTCAATAAACAATAATTTTCGCCTTTGGAGCCACCCTTGCCCGCAGGAAATAAGTTCGGAAACCGCGTATATAAAGCCGTCCCTTCGGCGCGCATAGATTGTATCGTATATTAAAGATATATTGCGCCTAAGGGAAGGGGGACCGCTTGCGGTGGAAGGGATTGACGGGAATAAAGTGAAGTTTGCGACTACGTCGCAAGGTGAGGTCGGGGAGTTTAGTAAAACTCACCCTGTCAAACCCCACCACCTCGTCATAGCTGTCGCTTGGTAGCACCAACCGCATATATGCGCTTGGTACCGCTACCGCTCCGCTATTCCTCTCCCGCGTAGTGATATTCACTCACACTACGCGGGTACCCTTTCATGGTCCCAATGCTGCGGATGCGCCTTAGAAATAGCGCATCCTTGCACTCAGGACGGGCAACTCCACACCGTGGAGTTTGCCTTTTTCGTCCTTCGTCCTTATGCCCCTCAAAGGGGCAGAAAGGGAGGCTTTTTAATATGATACGAGATTGATCCCCATTGCACTCGGGGCGAGCAACCTCCGCAATGTGGTGATTGTTTAACACATAGCACGTTCCAATTCCGCTTTAATACAGAAGTCGACTTTTGTATTTCATTTGCTTCAATCTCCAAAATATTTTTCATAAAACTTTTTCTTGCCCCATATAGCAAAAACCCTGCCGAGGCAGGGTTTTTGCGTTGTATCGAATTGTTATCTGTACACAAACAGCGGTTCCGTGTGATCGCGCGAGACCGTGTGGTTGACGAAATCTATATTGTAGCGATGATAACGCGTAAACGTCTCTGCCGTCGTAACCGTGATCTCGACGATACGCATATCGGGATTGCTTTCGGTGACGTATTCGCCGTAATTCAGCGAAAATTCCTTTTTGAGAAATTTGCGCAAGGCGTCGTTTGCGGGATCCAGGGGGTGTCCCAACGAACGCGCCGTACCCTGCATATTGTGCGATCCGTGACACAGACCCACGGCGGGACTTACGACTATTTGCTGCATTAAAGAATTGCCCACGCGGCTCAACACATAGAACTTGCCGTCGCGGTATATCGCATTGACGTCACGCACGTTGACGAGCCCGTTTGCAGCCGAAGCGACGCTCATCTCGATAACGTGACCGAAGTTCTCTTCCATAACTTCTTTCGCTCTTGCGTACATTTGAACCTGATCCATAGTAGCCTCCCCTTTTGCGAGATTTCTCTGTTTATATTGTACCAAAGCGGCACGGCAAAGTCAATACGCAATTTTACAAAAAACGCCCGAGAGCGCGTCCCGAGGCGTTAAGAGTTATTCTGTTACGCGTTAAGCTCCGCGAGCATATCGTTGACGTCCACGCCGTGGACAGCAGCCGCTTCCTCAACGGTCTCGGTGTGCGCCATAAGGCAATGGATGCAACCCATTCCGTAACGCCCGAAAACGCGCGCCGCTTCCGGCTTGACTTGCAGAACTTCTACTATCTTCATATCCTTGGTTATCATAACGTATCTCCTTTTTTTATTTTATTTGCACTGCTATTGTACATCAGTATGTGCAAATTTGCAAGCAAAAATGCGGCTTTGTTTTTCGCCCGATACGCTCAACCGGACGTTCCGCTTGCCACATTGGAGTACTCTTTGCAAGACAAGAAGATTTTGCAATGCTATGGTGATAACGACAGCAAACCCCAAGATGAGTTACTTAACTTTGTAAACAAAAATTGGCTTCCGTATGCCAATCGCAAATTACGGAAAATACAAAAAGTTGCATAAAGGAGATTTTAATAATGAGAGAATATTTCAGAGTTGTAGGTTACTGTGAAGAAAAAGACTTTTGCTTTGTGCTGGATAGCTACGGCTATTGCAATGAGATTTGGGAGCTTTCCGCAGATCTGATACGTCGCAAATACCGTGTGCCTATCGCCGCCACACAAGGTAATATGCTGGACGGCAATATACCCAAAATACCCTACGACGACAAGGCTGTCCACTTGCGCGCCGTAGCCAAGGGCAAACCTCAACATACGGTGTTGGAACTTAACGGTGTGCGTTACAAAGCAGTCCAAGTAGGAGATAAAGTGTTTGTTACAGATAAAAGCGCGAAAGAATAGATATAGCCATTTATAATGCCCGGATTCCTTTCGTATTCCGGGCATTTTTTTGTTAATTGATATTACTATTTCCACAATATTAAAAGTGCCTTTGGGTTGTTCCAAAGGCACTTATTTACAAGGAGAGGTTTTATATGAAAGAAGAAATCACATTACAGGAGTATTATATGAAACTTATTTGCTGTTTACCATTCCAGCGTTATACCTACAATGGCGAAGCTGTTGCCTGCAACGCCCGTCGCCTCAACATT
>CANQNJ010000044.1 GCA_947625185.1 uncultured Clostridia bacterium | reverse complement strand
TTTAATGTGGAACGGCACAGTTTTCCGTTGCGCGAACAAGGCACGCCCGACGATCCCGCCGATTTCGAAGTGATAATTCAGCGCGATCAATGGGGAGAACTGCAACTTACCAAGTTTACCAACCCCGACAACGGCGTGTTGACGGCAGAGGTGTCGGTGGACGCAGACAACGTCGGACCGCTGTGGATATATGTGCAATCGGCAACGCAGTGCAACCAGATAACGATATCTGATCTGCACGTCAAGGAACATCTCGAACCGATGGGAACCGACAGCTTTGAGATAACCGATTTTACCTGCTTCAACTCCACGCAAGGATACGATTTCCATTCCGAGTCGGGCGATATCACCTACACGGTAAAAGACTTCGACGCTCAGGACAGCAATCACGTCGTCACGAGTCCCAATTTCCTCGTGGAAGGCAGCGGCGCCAACTATGTCGTATCCTTCAAGATCAAAGCCACCGCGCCCATCGAATTTGTCGTGGCGGGACCGGTTTCCGACGGATGGGATCCCGTACTGCTCTGGCAAAGGGTGACGCTCACCGCCGATAAGGAGCAAACCGTAGCCTTTGTGTGCAATGGCATAACTCCGCAGGGAGTCGTTGCGGACAGACTGTACAAACTTGTGTGGCAGTTCGGTTCGTCTGTCAACACGCAGTATCACGACGTGACGATACAAATTTACGACATTCGTATATGCAAGCGCGATGTGGAGTTGGACGGTTAGTATGAAACAAAGCACTCAAATGGATAATCAATACATCGCAAAGACAAAGTGTACCGTAAACCACAGTTACCGTCTTGCGTATCATATGATGCCTCCCATCGGATGGCTGAACGATCCCAACGGTCTGGTGTACTTCAAGGACAGATATCACTTGTACTATCAATTTAATCCCTACGCCAGCTGCCCGGGGCGTATGTGTTGGGGACACTTCGTCTCGCAAGATCTGATCGAGTATATGGACGACGGCGTCGCTCTCAAACCGGATATAGAGGGAGCAAGCGCATACAGCGGCGGCGCAATAGAGTACAACAACGGAAGCAGGCTTGCCGCGTTGTATACGTTGCATCAGGACACCGCGGACGGCGGACGTACGGAGGAAGTGTACAAGGCGACTTCGCACAACGGGTTCAGTTTCGATCGCGGCGTAAAGATATTCGACAACGAATATTTGCCCGATAACCTCAGCCGAAGCGACTTTCGCGATCCCTGCCCCGTATTGATCGGCGACACATACTACGTTTTCCTCGGGGGCAAGGACGTCAATCTGAACAAAGGCGTGATAGTGGTACTCAGCGGCAAGACGTTGGATCGGCTGCATTACGCGTTCAGCTTGGGACCGTACTACCAATTGGGCGAAATGTGCGAGTGTCCCTGCTATTTCCGCGTGGACGGCAAGGACGTCATTCTCGCCAGCGGCTGCAACGTGCCGGAACGGGACAACGACTTCAAAAACATCAATTCAAGCGTGTTTATCGTGGGAGAGTTGGATTTCGACAAGGGAACAATGGCGGTGGACTACATCAAGGAGATAGACAAAGGCGACGCTTTTTATGCTCCGCAGTTCATTCGCGGTATCGACACCCCGACGATGATAGGCTGGATGGAGATGTGGGAGCGCAAGTATCCCACGCGGGAAAAGGCCCACGGTTGGGTAGGCGCGTTTTCCATTCCGCGGCAGGTGTCCATTCGCGACGGCGATATTTTCCAGAACCCCGTACAATCGCTCGACGCGTACCTGCGGGACGTCCCCGAAGGAACAGTCCCCAAGTGTGCCGATATAACCCTTCGCTTTGACGGGGAGGGATATCTGAAAATCATCGGCGACAACGGATACGTTACCGTCGGCAAGGATAGCGGCGTGTATCTGGATACCGACTTTACCAACAATCTTTTCGGTTGCAAGAGACGCACCAACCGCAGCTATGCGGTGTGTAACGTTCGCATTTTGTTGGACGTATCGAGCATAGAAGTGTTTGTAGACGACGGCAGAGAAGTCATCAGCAGCAGAATTTACATAGACGGCAACTATACAACCGAGATCGGCGGCAACGTCGGGCAAATTTGCATAAAGGAAGTAGTCAAAAAATGAAAAAACTTTGGATTATACCTATCTTGGCGGCGTTCATATGTTTATGCGCGGTAGCGTGCGTGCCCGAGGCGGGCAGCGTAAATCAAAAAGGCGCAAACGTCTTTCCCGCCTCCACCAAAGAGGACTCTATGGAGATAACCATGGGCGACGTAATGCCTTTTTATGACAACGGCGTAATGAACATCTATCACCTGCGCAACAGCACGGGCACAAACAGTCAGTTTTATCACCCCATTGCGCGATTGATCACTTCCGACTACGTTCACTACACCGACAAAGACGTCGCTTTGTACTTTGAGGAAAAGTTCGATTCTCCCGACGCGGCTTTGGGAACGGGCTCCTTTATCAAGGATAAGGACGGGTTGTATCATTGCTTTTACACGGGACACAACGGCAACGCGCCTTCGGCGGAGATGCCGCAGCTGAAATACACCGAGGTGGTACGTCACGCCACAAGCACCGACCAGGAAACCTGGACCAAGGACGAAGATTTTAACCTGTACGGTTACGAAAACGACTTCCGCGATCCTTATGTGTATTGGGACGAGCCGGACAACACCTATTATATGTTGGTAACTACCCGCGACAACACGGCGGCAAGCCCCGCGGTCATACGGCGTTACAAATCGGCAAGCTTGTCCGTATCGGACGAGGGTTGGGAGTTTGTGGACAACTTTTTTGTAAACGACAGCGGCGACTACAATATGGAATGTCCTTCCTATATAGAGTTTGGCGGATATTATTACCTGGCGTACAGCGAGCAGGGGGATAACCGCGTCACGCATTATCGCTACAAGACTTCACACGACGATCCGCAATGGCACAGGTTCGATCGCGATACCATCGACGCGGCGGGCTTTTATGCGGGCCGCCTCGAAAAGGCGGAGGACAAATTGTTCGCCTTTGCCTGGTGCGCGCGGCTTTCGGGCGGCGCGGCAGGCGGATTTGATTGGGGCGGCAATCTTGTCACTCACCAAATCAAGCAATTGCCCGACGGACAGTTGTGCGCCGTTATGCCGGACAGCTACGATGAGATATTCTCTCATCAAGTGAAGTTCGTCACTGTGGACGGCGTCGAGCAAAGCGAGTTTGACTTTGAAGTCGGCAAGTTTGCCGCGTTCGGAATGCAGGCGCTCTCTTCCAACGTGACGCGCATTGCCTTCAATGTGGAGATAACCGACGCGCAGGGCAATTTCGGCTTGACTTTCGGCTTGGACGGCGATTACAACAACCGTTTGGGCAGCGCGGTGGTGGCGTTTGACGTTGACAACGATCAACTTGTATGCTACAACGGCGTATCCAGCATATTGCGCTACGGAACGCCGCTTACTCAGACGGCATTCGCCTATCAGACGTCGCAAAGCTACGCCGTGGACGTGATCATCGACGGAGAGGTCGTCACGGTATATTTGGACGGAACAGTTGCATTGACGTCGCGTATCACGGATATGAAAGACAATAACTTCGGATTTTACTCTAACGGTACGGGCGCAAAGATCAAGGATGTGAGATTCTATGAGTAGGCTGTACTGTCTGGGAGAGTTGTTGATCGATTTTCAATCGGTGGGCACCGACTCTCTCAAAGACACTCGACAATTTGTAAAAAAAGCCGGCGGAGCGCCTGCAAACGTGTGCGTGCAAGCCGCCAAGTTGGGTACGGACAGCGCCTATCTCAGCAAGGTGGGCAAGGACGCCTTCGGCGACTTTCTGGTGGAGACGTTGGCGCGCGAGGGCGTGGACGTAAGCCGCATCGGCAGGAGCGACAAGCACGACACGTCGCTTGCATTTGTCAGTTTTGCGGATAACGGCGAACGGGAGTTCAGCTTTTACCGCAGGACGGCGGCGGACCTGTCCTTTACTCCGAGCGACTTCGCCGACGTGACTTTCGTGCGCGGAGACGTGTTGGAGTTCGGCAGCGTGGCGCTTGCAAGCGAGGAAGCACTCCAAACGCATCTGTATCTTATAGACAAAGCGCATTCTGCGGGGGCGACGGTGTGTTTCGATCCCAATCTGCGTTTCAATCTGTGGGATAAGGAAGAATTACGCGCCACCGTCATACGGTTTGCTCCTCTTGCCGACGTGATAAAGGTTGGCAAGGACGAATTGGAGTTTATCACCGAGCGGACGGGTTTGCCTGCGGTAAAAGCTATGTTCGGCGGCAAAACCCGATTGGTTTTGGTAACGGATGGCGGCAAGGGCGCCAAGCTGTATCTGGACGGCGATTTACGTGCCGGTTGCGGCGGTTACAAGGTGGCAACGATAGACACAACGGGCGCGGGCGACTCTTTCTTCGGCGGGTTTATTTCTCGGCTGATAGAGGACGGAGTGACGTCAGGCGTCAACAACTTCGCCGATTGGAGCGATATGCTCAACTTCGCGTGTAAGTGCGGCGCATACACGACAACAGGCTTTGGCGCGATAGCGGCAATGGGTAACAAAGAAAAAATAAACAAGGCGGTAAAATAAATATGGCATCGGTAAAATTGGTAAACGTAAACAAAGTGTACGAAGGCGGCGTTCATGCCGTACACGACTTCTCCATCGACATCAAGGACGGCGAATTTATCGTTTTCGTAGGACCGTCGGGCTGCGGCAAATCCACGACGTTGCGTATGGTGGCGGGCTTGGAAGAAATTTCCTACGGAGAGCTGTACATCGACGACAAACTTGTAAACAGCACCGCGCCCAAGGACAGGGATATAGCAATGGTGTTTCAAAGCTACGCCCTGTATCCGCAGATGACGGTGTATGACAACATGGCGTACGCGCTCAAATTGCGCAAGGTCCCCAAGGACGAGATCGACCGTCGCGTGCAGGAAGCGGCAAAGATCCTGCGCTTGACGCCCTATCTGGACCGCAAGCCGCGCAACCTTTCCGGCGGACAGCGTCAAAGAGTGGCGTTGGGCAGATCCATCGTGCGCCGTCCCAAGGTGTTCCTTATGGACGAGCCGTTGAGCAACCTTGACGCCAAATTGCGCGTGGCAATGCGCAGTGAAATCGTGCGCATACACGAAGAAGTGGGCGCGACAACCATCTACGTCACCCACGACCAGATCGAAGCAATGACAATGGCAAGCCGTATTGTGGTTATGAAGGACGGCTTCATTCAGCAGATCGGCACCCCCAACGAGATATATCAACATCCCGCCAATTTGTTCGTGGCAGGCTTTATCGGCACGCCCGCGATGAACTTCTTGTACGGCACGCTCGGCGAGGACGGCAAGTTTGTCATTCGCGGCTGCGATCAGACAATTGAATTGCGTCCCGACGAGAGACAGCTGCTCAAAAATTACGTCGGACACGGATTTGTTTACGGCGTCCGCCCGGAGAACCTGATATTCGAAGGCGACGAACGCTTCGAACAGTTTGCCGACGCCTCCTTCACGATAGAGGTGGGTATTGTGGAGCTGCTCGGCGATATTCTCAACGTCCACGGCAAAGTGGGAGATATAGACGTGGTGGTAAAAGTCCCAAACAAGTATACCATCCGCGAACACGATGTCATTCGTCTCGCCGTGGAGACGGGTTATACTCGTTTCTTCAATGAAACCACTACCAAGGCGATTACCGAGGATTACTGCAACTACGAGGAAGTGAAGGTGACCAAGTCGTTGGACGAGGACAACGTGACCATCATCGAGCAGAAACCCAAGGGCATGCTCGGCCGCCTGTTTGCTTCCAAGCAACGCAAGGGCGACAAAACCGCCGACGCAAGTGCAGCGCAAGGGGACAAACAAGACAAGCAATAATGCAAATCGCCGTATCGCTTTGATGATAGGACGCAATCTGCTTGGTTGCCGCAGGCGAAGTATGCTTGCGGCATAAGAGGCATTGCTCTTTTGGGAGCGATCGGAGTTAGATACAGTCAGCAGATTAGCGGAGCCAACTTTTTTGCGGCTCCGCTTTCATTGTAAGAGTGTGATTTGTCAATCGTTTTTCAAAACTTTTTGGCAAAATTTTTGGCTCTATGTCAAATGTTGGGGTCAAGACTAATTATATAGAAATATAAGCCTGCTTTGCCCCAACATTATGCCATTAGAGCCATCGACCAAACGCACGTCTGTACGGTTGACTGCTCAACCGACCCCTGACGTGGCGCAAGCGCAGACGTGGTCGGACTTCGTCACAACTCTCGCTTGACGTTACCGCTTGTGCAAGCACAAGCGGTGCCAACGTCGCTCGGTTGTTCCTCTCCCGCACAAGTTCCGTTCCTCAACTTGTGCGGGTACCCTTGTAGCCGAGGACATCTCGGCTTGCATTATTTATACTTTCGGCGGGGAGTAGCATGCCCCGCCATCCCCCGCAAGGGCTGCAATCTCGATACACGCCCGAGATTGCAGGCGGAAGTTTCGCTTTGTTCGCTGCTATGCGCGACACGCGCATCTTCGCTTGCTCAAATTCCTTTTTAATTTGTAAGTCGACTTCTATATTTTATTTACTTCCGCGCCCCAACATTTATTATAGAACCAAATTTTTAATTTCTTTGTTTTCCGCGTCGTTCTCGCCCGTTTTTGGCGCAAAAATTAAATGCTCGTCAAATTGACAAGCCTAGCCAAAAACTTTCAATACCCAACAAATAATAAACCGAAAGTGGCGAAAAAAAGCGGCGGTTTTGCCTGTCGCATAGTAACAAAATCGAGGCGGCGCCTTCGTTTTTTGAAAATATTATTTGTCTCCTTATATGCAGGGTATTATTAAGCGCTAACACACGGACAAGCGTAACTCACCCGGCAAAAATACTATATGGGGGCTTGTTTTCAAGGCAAGTAGACGAATATTCAAGAAGGACGTTATGTCTCTGATTCATATTACGTCTAAATTATATAATCCAATTTTCAATTTTCAAAAACAAAATTGTATTATCTTGCGAATAATTAACACTAACCTGTTATTTTTATTTAATTCTCTTGCAACGATTTCTTTTTTGTGTATGATATGGATTGAAAATAAAATTTTATTTGCTCGTTGAAACAAAACGAATCGGATAATCGAGTTTTCGGACACGGAGGTGAAAATGGAACGAAAAATCGTACTGAAAAAAGAACTTCTTGACACATTCAAAAAGATAGGCATAGCAGCTGGGCAGACGGTCATGGTCCACTGCTCCCTGAGCGCCTTGGGCTTCGTTTGCGGCGGGGCTCAGGTGGTGATTGAGGCTCTGATGGAGAGCGTTGGGGAGGATGGAACCATTATGATGCCCGCTCAATCCTGGAAAAACCTCGATCCTTCCTCCGGCGTCCATTGGCAAGAACCGCAGGAATGGTGGCAGCTCATTCGAGACAACTGGCCGGCTTACGACAAGGACATCACACCCACCAACACAATGGGCGCCGTGGCGGAGATGTTTCGCCGATGGCCCGGCGCCGTCCGCAGCGATCACCCGGCGAGATCCGTGGCGGCTTGGGGTCGATATGCCGAATATCTGACAGAGAACCACGATTTATCGAATATTTTCGGTGACGGTTCGCCAATAGGCAAGCTCTATGAGTTGGACGGGTATGTGCTGTTGATTGGCGTGGGCTATGACAAGAATACATCACTGCACCTCGCCGACGCGCGAGCGAACTACCCCGGCAAACACAACGTCGTGGAGAGCAGCGCGATTATGGAAAACGGCGTGCGCGTCCGGAAGTCCTACGAGACGCTTTTTGTAGACGGAGAGGATTTTGACCGGATTGGTCAGGCTTTTGAAGCCGGCTGTCACGTCGCCAAATCCGCTCTGGGGAACGGAACTGTTACATTCATGCGCCAAAGAGACCTGGTGGATTTCGCGGTCAGATGGATCGAGGAGAACAGAAAATGACGCGTTCAAAAGAGAAGCCTTTTTTCCGTTCAGTCTGCGCTTTGGCTATTCCCGTGGCGTTGCAATCCATGCTTCAAGCCTCCTTCGGTGTGGTGGATCAGGTGATGATTGGTCAGCTCGGGGGCGTGGAGGTGGCGGCCGTCGGTCTTGCGGGAAAATTCACAGGGATTTTCAATGTGATAGTCTCCGCCGTAGGTGCTGTGGCAGGAATCATGATTTCTCAATATATGGGGCAGAAAAATGTCGCCGAGACTCGGCGGAGTGTGATGCTCAATCTGTGGGTGTGCCTTGTTTTCGCTGCACTGTTCACTGTGGTTGGCTTTGCCTTGCCAAAACAGATTATGAGACTGTACATCAACGATAGCACTACGGCAGAGGCAGCGGGTAGGTATCTCGCCATTGTTTCCGGCACCTTCCTTCCTGTGGCGGCGGTCACCATTCTGTCTACCTACCTGAGGTGTAAGAAAAAAGCCTCCCTTCCGCTCTACGCAGGGATCGCATCGGCGGCGGTCAATACGGGACTTAATTGGGTGTTGATTTTCGGCAAACTGGGCGCGCCGTCTTTGGGCATAATGGGCGCGGCACTATCTACGCTGATTTCGCAACTTGTATATTTCGCTGTCATATTGATCATGTATCTGAAATATCGGGAAAAAGCGGAAAAAACTTTGCCGCTGCCTTTCAACCGCAGGCAGTATCTCTCCATGCTGCTGCCGCTGCTGATCAGTGAATTTATGTGGGTTCTGGGTGAAAATGTGTACGCGGGTATTTACGGTCACCTGGGCACCGACGCCAGCGCCGCCATGACGCTGACGAACCCTGTGCAGTCTTTGGCAATCGGAGCCTTGTGCGGTTTGAGCCAAGCGGCGGCAATCATCATCGGCAAGCGTCTTGGGGACGGTGACAGCGATACGGCTTACCGAGAGGCGAAAAAGCTACTTCTCTACGGCTTGGTGGGCTCACTTCCACTATCTTTGTTGATTTTCTTTGTAAGCCCCCTATATGTACGCATTTTCAATGTGGATACCGACATTCGGGAATTGACGGTTCAAATTCTCGCCGCTTACGCCGCAGTTATGCCTTTCAAGGTTCTGAACATGATCATCGGAAGCGGCATCCTGCGCAGCGGTGGAAAGACTACATACGTCATGGTCATCGATCTGATGGGTACTTGGCTTTTCGGTGTACCCTTGGGACTTCTTACCGCTTTCGTGTTCCACTGGTCCATCCCGATTGTTTACCTCACCCTGTCCTTTGAGGAGTGCATCCGCTTTGCCGTCTCCCTCGTTGTTTTCAAACGCCGTAGATGGATGAATCAACTGAAAACGTGATTAAACACTTAAATTTGTAATATTTGTCGGCTTTTAGACTGGTTTGAAATTACACCTATTTCAAATTTTGTATTTTCTTATAGGAAAATGGGTATGGTTTTACCCGATACTTTACTGACTACCAAATATTAAGCATATTTTTCTTCCGTTAACGCTTGCGAAAGTCGTGCTACAACCAACCGCCGAAAGGCAAATGGGCAGAGGAATACACAACAAACACAACATATTGTGTTAAAATTAAAAATAAAGCACAATATATTGTGTTTAGTACTTGACAATTTCTATGCTGTATGATATATTAAAATAAAAAGGAGGAATTAACATGTCAAAAACATATAAACCGGGGCAAACTGCTCCTCGTTCGGGACAATATGGTATTGTTGGACCACGTGGCGGAAAAACCAATAGGGAACGCACTGTCGTGAAAGGAGAGCCTTTTCCGCCCACGGAAAAATCCGGACAAAAATACGTAATGAATGATCCCACAAAAAACAATGCCGGAAAAAAATAATTTGATTTTTTCTTGAAGTTTTCTAATATCGGTTATCCGATGCCGAGAATAAAACTTATTTATAAATAATGTCAAGGGAAAATCAAACAAACTCCAAACCAATCGTTGGCATAAAACAATACGAATCCCAACAGTATTTGTCGGGTTCGTATTATTCTGTCTTGGCGGAGAGAACAGGATTTGTCTCGGCGCAGCCGAGTAAGCGGAGAGAGCGCAGCGAACGGCGCGCTACATTGTTTCAAACTACCGTTCTCGGAGCTTTAAGGCAACAAGCAAAAGGGCAGCAATGAAAAAAGGAAACACCTTGCGTGTTTCCCTTTTCATTGCAACCAATAAGCGCGGTTGCCGACGATGGCGGAAGGCAAGGGAGAATGTACGAACTTTGAGCAGAAGAAAAGGCAGTGTTTGCCTGCCTTTCCGTTTCTTCCATCTCGGCCCGGTCTATGCGGTGTTTGCCCGTCAACTCGCTGAAATTGTAAAATATTACCACTCTGTCATTGTACAGCAAAATCTCTCGTACAAAGGTGTTAATTATTGTTTTCCGCACCTTGATGTCATTGGTATCACCGCATATTACGGTGTGCAAGTATTCTGCAATATCTTCCTCGCTCAAATAGGTATAGCACCTGTTTTTCTCCTTGTCGATGTCGCTATCTAATTGGCAAATCTCTATCTCCAACTCTTTAAGCCGTTCCTTTGTCTGCTCGGTAACAATACCTTGCTCCAATGCAGATATTAAATTCCTCGACGCATTCAGTGCCGACGTTCTCTGTTTCCCCAGCTGTTTCAATGTGGAGTTTTCCTTGGTCTCCATCTCGTGTATTTCATATAGCTTATGAGCAATTTCATTTACCGTGTTTTCATTGGACAGCAAAGTAAATGTGGTATTAACAACCAAATCTTCCAGATACTGCTTTGACACGCTTTTCAACTCGCAGTGCGCTTTATCTCTCCTCCTTGACAGACATGTGTAGTAATAATGCTTTTCTCCCGTATGGCTTGTTCCGCTTTCGCCAACCATATATCTCTTGCAATCTCCGCATACCAATTTGCCGGAAAGTATAAAGTCGTAAATTTCCTT
>CANQNJ010000043.1 GCA_947625185.1 uncultured Clostridia bacterium | reverse complement strand
CGATTGAACAGTTTGTATATGACGAAGGGCATAGCGTATCCTATCAAAACTTCCGTCAGCCACCATTGAACGCGCGGCAATTCCGTCGGAAACCAACCTATGCAACTCAATTCGAATATTGTCGAGTAGGTTATTATAAGCGCAAGATTTTTTGCCGCGTCCATACTTGCGGCGCATATTATCAGCACGGGAAACACTATATTGGCAAAGGGAATATCCAACACAAATTGATCCAGGCACATCAGCGCAAGCAGCGACAGCGCCGCGATCCAACCTTTCCAACCTTTCGTTTTTGCCAAGCGTTCCGCTTTATTCAAAGATAAACAATTCATATATATATCTCCTTTTCAGTACAGCCATCCTTTGTACACGACCGTTACGACGGATACGTCGTCCTCCGTGCCCAATATGCCGTCCTTTCCCGATAGCGATTGGTAATTGGCGGTCAACGCATATTCGCCGTCGACGGCAATATAGCATGTTTCCAGATCGTAGCGGCTGCCGTCTTGCAGCGTGCAGTCGTGGAACATATAGAAGCGGTGTTGAGACAGTCTGAACGTAAATTTTTCCTCTTTGTCCTCGAAGTACTTTACCACCGATTCGTAAACGGTGTTGCCGTAGACGGGGATTTGCCACTGCGCGATGAGTTCTCCGTCGATGGCGGAGTGAGGAAATACGTCTCCGTCGTCGATCTCCGTTTTGTCGGAGGGCAGCCGCAGTTCCAACACGAACGTATACAGGTCCTCGTCGTTCGCGGGGTGATATTGAGGATCTGCCGCGGTAGAGTCATTGCCCAACACGCCGCAGCCCGCAAGCGCAGGTACAATCAGGCACAGCACAGCCGTTACGGCGATTATTTTCTTCATAAGCTTATCACCTTTGTCTCGGCAGAGTATACTCCGAAGGGAGTCGGGGCTTCCGTGCCGTGGATATACGCGAGATAAGCTATCGCCACAGCCATATCTATGTTGTTGTCTATGACGTATTTGCCGCCGTCCGTTGCGAGGTTGTCTCGCCACAGGGATATTATGTTGTATTGCGTCGGTTCTCCCTCGACGGGCTTTGCCACGGTGTAGTTTTCCATATCTATTCCGTGCATGTAGCCTGTAAGCAACCCCCATTGAGGCGTTACGTTGGCGCCCGTACCAAGATCGTGATTGTAATACTTGCCGAGTGTGTCCAGCGTTATCATTTCTTCGAGAGGCTGATTCCAACCGTCGGTAAAGGGAAAGTATCCCTGGCGGTATTTCTCGAAGTTGACGTCGTACTCTTCGCTATCGCGGTACAGCGATGCGGCGACGGGTCTGCCCGTCGGTCCCACCCAATTGGGAGTTCCGCCCTTCCGCGTAAATTCGCCGTTTTCGTCCTTTTCGTAATATGAGAGTATTACAGAGTCGGTATAGGGCAATTCCGCATTCAATCCGAGATTGGCTTTTACTATCGCAAGATAGCTGTACGCCGTCATTCCGAAAGCCACCTGAGTAATGGGCATAAAGCCGTTAAAGCGTCCGAGAAAGTCCTTGTTTCGGAAGTAATCGTCGAAGTCTTTCTCCAATGCCGTTTGCGTCTGCTTTATTTCGTTTTGTCGGGCGATAACGGCGTCGCGTTGCGCCGTCACATCATCAATCTGCGCTTTTATGGCGTCCTTTTCGCCGTCTTCCGCGTTGCGCAACAGGTCGTTCAGTTCGCGGTAGCGGCTGTTCAATTCGGTAATTTGCGCGTTGAGCGGTTGAAGTTCGGGCGCGATACGTTCTTGTTCTGCAATTATATCGCGATATTTTCCGTCGAGAACGGTGTAGTCGTCGATAAATTGTTTGTGTCCTTCGTCGCTGCCCGTGGCTTGCGCGACTGCCGCAAGCAATTCCGCGACGGTGGCGAGGGGCATTTTGTCATATCTCGAAGCGGAGAAGTATTTCCAATTGTTTCCCCAGGACGCGAGGTTTACCTGATATACTTGTTGCCCCGCTATCTCGTATTTGTTCTTGGTGCCGCCCGACTCCCAATTGTCGATTTTTTCCAGATAGCGCGCAATGGCGTCGTCGTATATGTCCACCGTAGTATCCGTCAGACCCTTGCCGTGCAGATACTCTTTGTAGGCGTTTGCCGCAATGGAGTAGGTGTACAGATAGTCCAATATCCCGTACCACCCCTGTTCGGCGGCTGCCGAGCCGCTCCAATTGCGGTCCTTTATCTCTCCGTCCGACAGCAGTTCGTCTATCATATTAAGATATTTTTTGAACAGAGCCGCGTTCGAGTCGGTGTAGAAATCGCCCTCGACATATCTCAGATAGGATAGAGGCAACCACGCCGCCGAGGTCTTAGCGTCGGCGACGCTTTTGGCAAATTTCTCCGATTGCAGATATGTGCCGAGCGCATCTGCAAGATTATTCGCCAATGTGCCGTACTGCCAACGCGCCGTAAGCGTCACGTCTCGCGTGACAATGTAGGGAAATTCCGCTTTGACTCCGTTTTCGTCAAAATACCCGAGAAATTCAAATCCGTCCTTTTGTAATTCGTCCAATGTCAATGCGTCGTTTTCGTCATACAATGCGGCGGTTTGCTTGCCGTCAACGGATACGGAGACGGTGTATCTTCTGACGGGCTTGCAAGCGGTCGCCCCCAACAGCAGACATACTATCAGCAGCGCCGCAAGCGATTTGATTTTTTTCATATTCAACCTCTCAATTTAATAAATTGAGGTCTCATTTTCGGACAATAAGACCCCTGACACTGTCTTTCTCGAAACAGCGACTTCAATCTCACCGTGGGCGTGGCATTCGGGCTTGTCCTATAATAGGCTTACCGTTGCGGAACAGTCCCTGAATCGCACAGGGTTCCCCGTTTAATGCACATACTTTCGCCGTGCAACCCATGGGTATTAAATTAAAGATTTTGTTTGCAACGTCATCGTTGCATATACATTATACTCCGATGAAACATTGTAAGTCAAGCGCAAAATTACGCGTTCGCGGCGACGGTACGGACAAATAAATTTGACAAAATTTTACGTCTACACTATACTATCACCGAAAGAATTTACAGGAGAACCGTATGAAATCCCGACATATCGCAATAATTTGTTTGGTAACGGCGCTTGCCGTCGCAAGTCTCGTATTTGCCGCCTGCACGGACAAACCCGACGTACAGCAACTGACGGAGCTTACGTTGCCCGAACTCGACGACGATCAGATGGCGGTCATTATCAAAAACGCCGACGATGACTATACCGTCTACACGGTGACGCTCGACGAGGAGATAACCACGGGCGAGGACGCGATAGAGTATCTTGTCGACAACTCGGAACTCTATGTCAGGTGGACGGATGGAGACTACGGCAAGTACATTGAAGAATTAGGCGCTCTGAAACCTGCCGACAACGAATTTATCGTCGTTATGACCAGCGTGGAGAAGGACAAAGGCGCCTGGGCGGGCGTCGCTGCGTACGAGATCGGCGACATAACGATTGTCGAGTCGCAAGTGGGCGTTTCCGATATGACCGTCGAGGCGGGCGCGATCATCTACTTCGAGATAGCGGTGAGCCGTTAAAGTGAAGCGCAGAGGCACAACTAAATATACTGCGTCGCTTATAGCCGTTTCCGCTATGTACGCGGCGTTGCTTGTGGGCGCCAAGTGGGCGCTTGCCGTTCTGCCCAATGTAGAGGTGGTGACGTTGCTTGTCGCAGTCGCGGCGTATGTGTGGGGACCGGTAGTCGTTTTTCCCGCCGTAAACGTCTTTATCGCCGTGGATATGGCTATATGGGGTGTAAATACTTGGATAATATCCTATTTCGTGCATTGGAATTTCGTCGCGGCGTGCTTTTGGCTGTTGGGCAAGATACGTTACAGACACAAGGCGACGGAAACGGTTGCGGTAACGGCGGCAGCGGTAACGGCGACGGCTCTTTTCGGGGTGTTGACTTCTTTTGTCGACGTCGTCGTGGGTTATACGGACGGAGGCTTTTTTGTCGATGCGGACAACATTCTCACCCGTTTTGCGGTGATGTACACTGCGGGCGTCGGTTTCTTTGTCACGCAGATAGTGTGCAATGCCGTGTTATTCGCCACGGCTTTTTTGCCCCTCGTGCGCCTCAACGTAAAAGCCAAGCTACGGCTTGTTTCCGACGGGGATCAACACGACCAAAGCGATTGACAAAAACAATCGCGAGGATTATACTTACAAATGACGTCTCCGTCGCGGGTCGGGCGTGCCGTGACCGTTTTTTCGATACGGTTGCGGACGACAACGTTATACAGCTCTGCCGCGCCTCGCGTCGGTGCAATATTGCAAGAGGCTATGCGAATTTTACCTTAAATGGGAGATAAATATGTCGGAAAAACAATTTGTTAAAGAAATAGCGGATATCGACGCGGATTTTCCGCAATGGTATACGGACGTGGTGCTTAAAACGCAGCTTGTGGACTACGGTCCCGTCAAGGGGACTATGGTCATTCGACCCTACGGTTACGCCATATGGGAGAATATTCAAAGGGAGTTGGACGCCCGTTTCAAGGCGACGGGTCACAGCAACGCATATTTTCCGATGCTGATACCGATGAGTCTGCTCAACAAGGAAGCCGAACACGTCGAGGGCTTTGCGCCGGAGGTGGCGGTAGTCGATGTGGCAGGCGGAGAGCATCTGGCGGAGCCGATAGTTATCCGTCCCACAAGCGAGACCATCATTTGCAGTATGTATTCCAAGTGGATCAACAGCTACCGCGATTTGCCGTTGAAACTCAACCAATGGGCGAACGTCGTTCGTTGGGAAAAGACTACCAGGCCGTTCCTCCGCACGTCGGAATTTTTGTGGCAGGAGGGACACACTATCCACGCCACCCGAGAAGAATCAATGGCGGAAACCATCGGTATGTTGCATTTGTATCGCGACTTCGCGCGGGATGTACTCGCCATGCCCACATTTATCGGGCAAAAGAGCGAGAAAGAGAAATTTGCGGGCGCCGAGGCGACGTACGGTATGGAAGCGATGATGTTGGACGGCAAGAGTTTGCAAGCGGGTACAACTCATCACTTCGGGCAGAAGTTCAGCCGCGCATACAATATCCAATTTTTGGATAAGGATGGCACTCACAAGTATGTCTGGCAGTCAAGTTGGGGCGTCAGCACGCGTCTTATAGGCGGACTGATCATGGCGCACGGCGATCAACGCGGATTGGTGTTGCCGCCGAGAGTGGCTCCGATTCAGATCGTAATCATACCTGTGGCAGCCCACAAGGAGGGCGTTATCGACAAGGCGACGGAAACGGCGGATTCTTTGAAGAAGCGCGGACTGCGCGTCGAGTTGGATACGCGCGATCAATCGCCGGGATGGAAGTTCAACGAATGGGAGATGAAGGGCGTTCCTCTCCGTATCGAGATCGGTCCGCGCGATATCGAGAACGGCGTAGCGACATGTTCTCGCAGAGATACGTTGGAGAAGTTTACTTTGCCTTTGGACGCTATCGCAGACAGGGCGGAGGAATTGTTGCAGGAGATACAGACTCATATGTACGACAAGTCTCTTGCTTTCCGCGACAGTCACGTCAAGCAAGCCCGCGATATGCGCGAACTCGGCGAGATATTGGATAACAAGTGTTTCGCCAAGGTGGTGTGGGACAAGGATCCAGCGTGCGAAGCGGAGATCAAGGAACGCTATCAAGCCACCGTACGCGTTATGTTGGACGAAGAACCGTTCCAAGACGTATGCACCTGTTGCGGCAAACGTAGCGACGATCTTACCGTTGCTATCGTTGCCCGCGCATACTGATATACCGTAATTAAATAAGGGGTTGCCGCTTTATTATGCGACAGCCCCTTTTTGTATATACTGAATTATTCTTTTATATGTTGTTCGAACAGATCGTTTACCTGATTGCAGAACTCCTTTGCTATCTGCTTGCGCGTCAAGCCGCGCCGTTCGTAATCGGAGTAGTAGGACGGAAATCCGATCACCATCTTCTTGTAGACGGGGTGATAATATACGGGATATATCGGGATATCTTCTCCGCTGTGTTTGCGGTAGAACTTTGCAAGTTCCGTAAATCCTGCGTAAAAGTCCGTCAGGTGTTCCATATAACCTTCGGTGCTGTTCTCGGGGAATATTATTATGCCTATGTCGTTGTCGAGCATTCGGATACTCTTGCGCAACGTGGTTATAAATCGTTGATCGTTGTAGCTGGGCAGTACTCGCAAGCCTTTGTAGAACATCGGCGATAAACCCGCCTCGAAGAACGCCAACAGCGTCGCGGCAAATTTGTTTTTGTGCCGTTTTTGAATAAAATAGACGTCGCGTAAATAGCGGTAGCGTTGTTTCCAACTGCCGAGCATGGGCCAAGCGCCCCAGGGGGCAACCGTGGCGGGCAGATACAGGTTGTATATCAGCGGACCGAACATAGCCGCGTGGTTGGCTACATATATCGCCTTATCCGGCAATTCTCCGGACAGACTGAGGATCTTCGGTTTCTTGAATAGCAGCCGAAGAATTTTCGCCGTTCCTTTCCACACGGGCTGATTTTTATTTATTTCGTTGTTCCGTTGCTTTTTTGACATTTTTGTAAGTGTGGTCGTAGTTTAATAAATTTTACACTAACAGCCGATTTATTTCAACTGTTTTCCGTCAAATATTTCACTTATATTAAATATTATACAACAAATTTGCCGAACGGTAAACGGTTGTGTCGACGTGTATTACAAATTGACCGTAAACTATTTACCTTTTGACCGTTTTACGATAAAATATATACATTGGACAATATACCGTATCGCGTCGCTGCGTTTTGCGCAGGTCAAGCGAAGCGGCGTTTGCAAACGCCTACCGTAACGGGCGGCGCGCAGACTATGAAAGAAATATTTATGTAAGGAGAGCTATGTTCGATATATTGGTAGTCGAGGACGACAAGAATACGCGCAAATTGCTTACCGCGGTCATCGGGGGCGAAGGCTACAACGTCCTCGAAGCAACAAACGGCGTCGAGGCGTTGGACGTTCTGGAACATAAACACGTCGATCTGATGGTGCTGGACGTGATGATGCCGCAAATGGACGGTTTTACCCTCACCGAGACGCTTCGCGAAGGGGGCAGTCAGCTTCCCATACTCATATTGTCCGCCAAGCAGAACGTCGGGGATATCAAGAAAGGCTTTCTCGTGGGCATCGACGACTATCTTACCAAGCCGTTCGATTTCGACGTGCTTCTCTTGCGCATCAAGGCGCTGTTGCGCCGCAGCAAGATCGTCACGGAGAACAAGCTTACCGTAGGCAGCGTAACGTTGGATTACAATTCCTACACGGTGACGACGCCCGAGTGGGAGGAGCAACTGCCGCAGAAGGAGTTTTTGCTGCTGTTCAAGCTGCTCAGTTATCCCAACGTGGTGTTTACGCGGTTGCAGCTTATGGATGAAATATGGGGTATGGACGCGGAGAGCGACGAACACACCGTCAACGTGCATATCAACCGTCTGCGTACGCGTTTTGCGGATACAACCGACTTCGAGATAGTGACGGTGAGAGGATTGGGTTACAAGGCGGTGAGACACGATGAGTAAGAATGGAACGAAGAAGAATATTTTTACGCGTATTACGCTGATAGTGGTGCTGTGCCTGTTTATACTGTTGGTGGTGACTATGGTTGTGACGTTGGGATTGACCTCGCTTATCGCCAGCAAATGGAAGGTGGACGAGGACAACATTTTGCTGTTCGGCACGATCATTCTCGGCATAAGTATAGTTTTCGGCGTGGCGCTGTCCTTTGCGTACTCCGCGATAATCGTCAGAGCGAGCCGACCCTATCTGGAAGCGCTTCAAAAGGTCGCCGAAGGAGACTTTTCCGTCAGGATAGAGGACCCGTTGGTTTTTGCCAACTTCAATATCGCAAAGAATTTCAATTATATGACGAGTCAGCTGCAAAGCGTGGAAACGCTGCGCGAGAACTTCGTCTCCGACTTCTCGCACGAGTTCAAGACGCCGATAAGTTCCATTTCCGGATTTGCCAAGTTGCTCAAAAACCCCAACCTGTCCGTCGAACAGCGCAACGAATATCTCGACGTTATCATCGACGAATCCAGACGGTTGGTGGGACTGTCCGAGAGCGTGCTGCTGTTGAATCGTCTCGACTCTGCCGAAGAGATAGCGATGGAAGAGTATTCTCTCGACGAGCAATTGCGGCAATGCGTGCTTATGTTTGAACAGCAATGCGAGGACAAGGGGTTGGAACTCAACGTCGAACTCGAATCCGTCAACATCAAGAGCAACTACAAGTTGTTGAGTCAGGTATTCGTCAATCTGCTCAACAATGCCGTCAAGTTTACCGATAGCGGACGCATAAACGTAGTGTGCAAGACGGTGGGGCTGAACGTCCTCGTGGAGATATCCGATACGGGCTGCGGTATGGACGATGAAACAAAAGCCAATATATTCAATAAATTCTTTCAGGGGGACAAGTCTCACACGACTGTCGGCAACGGTTTGGGACTGTGCATCGTCAAGAAAATCGTCGACTTGCTGAACGGACAGATATTTGTGGAGAGCAAGCTCGGCGAAGGGAGCAAGTTCTCCGTATTGCTTCTCAAAGGAGTATAACGTGCTGCGGGTAAACGATGTCGTTCTCTATACCGCCGAGGCATACGGCAACAGCGAGACGGTAGGCGTCGTTGACGGTTACACGGTATTTGTGCCGCACCTTATCGTCGGCGAAGTGGCGCGCGTAAGAGTGAACTACGTCAAGAAGAATGTCGCTTACGCCGCGCCGATAGAAATTTTGCATCCTTCCGAATCGAGAATTTCGCCCCCATGTCCCAATTTCGGCAAATGCGGAGGGTGTGCGTTGGCGCATCTCGAATACGGCGAACAGCTCGTGTTCAAGCGCAACAAGGTGTCAAACAATATCTGCAAACTCGCCAAACTGAATGCAGACGTGTTGCCCTGCGTGCCGTCGCCTCTCAGACTTGGCTATCGCAACAAGCTGAGCTTGCCCGTGCGCGGCAGACGCGGCGCGGTGAAGTTGGGTTTGTTTGAACGCAACAGTCACAAGATAGTGACTGCCGATCATTGCGTTTTGGCGGGCGATTGGGCAGATACGCTCATATCGCTTTTTACAGAGTATTGCAACCGTTGCGGCGTCGAACCTTACGACGAGAGGACGTTTCGCGGCGGCGTCCGGCATCTGGTGGCGCGTTATATTGACGGTCAATTGTTGGCGACAATTGTATCCAACGGCGAATTTAAGGAGGATCTGCGTCCCTTTGCGCGGAAACTTGCCGAGCATTTCGACAGGTTCGGACTGTTTGTCAATATCAATACCGCTCACAACAATGTGATCATGGGCAAGACGACGCGGCACATATGCGGCATCGAGTACATCGAGGGAGAACACCTCGGCGTGCGTTACAGGCTTCGTCCCAACAGCTTTTTTCAGGTCAACGACGGCGTCAAGAACTTGATTTACGGCAAGGTAAGGGATTTGCTCGATCTGTCGGATACCGAGGTGCTTGTGGATTGTTTCAGCGGCATCGGCATTCTCACCAACGTGTTGGCAAGTTGCCGTTACGATACTTATGCAATAGAGATAGAGCCGTCTGCGGTTACGGACGCAGAGGAAACCGCCCAATTAAACGGCACTCCGCGGCTTGTAAATATTTGCGGCGACGTCACCGCAGAACTGCCGAAGATTATCGCAGCCAATGCGGGCAAGCGCTTTACGGTGGTGGTCGACCCGCCGAGAAAGGGACTTAACGACGTGATTTGCGATGCGCTGCTCGACGCCGCACCAGATACGATAGTGTACGTCAGCTGCGATTCGGCTACCCTTGCGCGCGATCTCGCCCGCCTCGCTGTCGACTATGACGTGACCTACGTCGAACCGTATGATATGTTTCCTCAAACCGACCAAGTCGAGACGATTGCGCGCCTGACAATACGACGAAACTAACGCAAATTTCTATTTGCGTAAGGTTGAGTCGTTGGCACAGGGCGCAGCGTAGGAGACGAGACCTCGTCGAGTTACGCTCTCGGCGCGAGAGAGAACATATATTACATATATGTTTCCGTATTTGAACCGTATATTTGAAATTGCGCGCCTGACAATACGACGAAACTAACGCAAATTTCTATTTGCGTAAGGTTGAGTCGTTGGCACAGGGCGCGGCGTAAGAGGCGAGACCTCGTCGAGTTACGCTCTCGGCGTGAGAGAGAACATATATTACATATATGTTTCCTCAAACCGACCAAGTCGAGACATTGGTTGTCCTTTCCCACAAAAACCCGACGGGCATATCGGCGTAAAAGTCGAATTCGGAGAGGGCAAAGGGCAAATCTCTTTGAAAGAAGCGGAACAACGCGCTGAATTTTGTTTGCAGGGATTTAGAAATCGAGAAATTTGAACCGATGAGTAAACAACAATTTTGCCGAAGCGAGATGATTTTCGGCGAGGAAAAAATGAATAAAATAAACGGCGCGCACGTTGCCGTGTTCGGATTGGGCGGAGTGGGCAGCTACGTCGTCGAGGCGTTGGCTCGCGCGGGCGTGGGGGCGCTGACGTTGGTAGATGACGACAAGGTTGCGGAGAGCAATATCAATCGTCAGTTATATGCGCTGCATTCCACCGTCGGGCAGTTCAAGACGGACATTGCGGCGTCGCGCGTAAAGGATATCTATCCCGATTGCAAAGTAAACGCCGTTGCCGTGCGCTTTGACAAGAATACGTCGTCGCAATTCGACTTTGCCTCATTCGATTATGTCGTTGACGCGATAGATACCGTCACGAGCAAATTGCTGCTTATTATGTTGTGCGGACAGGCGGGCACGCCCGTCATTTCCTGTATGGGCACGGGCAACAAGTTGCATGCGGAATTGCTTCGGGTCGCAGATATATCGGCGACAGAGGTTTGCCCGCTTGCCAAGGTTATGCGCAAGGAGTTGCGCGCAAGAGGCGTCGATAGCGGCGTAAAAGTGGTGTTTTCGCCCGAACCGCCCGTTACTCCGCGGCAGATATCGGAGCAGGAACCCTCGGGCAAGCGACGTACTCCCGGCAGCGTATCCTTTGTACCGTCGGTGGCGGGATTGCTTATCGCGGGCGAAGTGGTGCGCGACCTCACCGACATTTGAATTCGCGCCAAAATAAGTCAAGCCGTTGCGGTAACGCTTTTTGCTGTTCCGCAGCGGCATTTTTTACTATTTTTTTCGAGATGTTGAAAACTTTTCTTTGATTTCGGCAAGTTGATCTTTGAAAGAGGAAAGAAGTTTTAACGGGAAAAAGAACCCCGGATGCTTATTATACGCTTCC
Organism: uncultured Clostridia bacterium; assembly: GCA_947625185.1. GTDB lineage: Bacteria > Bacillota > Clostridia > Christensenellales > CAG-314 > Fimimonas. The sequence goes on along the minus strand of CANQNJ010000043.1, from coordinate 266 downwards.
AACGTTTTGTCGTAAAGGGTTTCTTTCAGCTTTTCCAAATGAATGACGATATTGTGTTCGTCGGCAAAACGCTTTATTCGTCTGCCAAGTCCTATCGAATGACATAAATCCACAATAAAAATCCCCGAAATCACGCCGACAACGTAAGCAAATTCGATATGATTGACAAACCAAACCACAGCGGCAATGACTTTTGCGTCGATAACAAAATAGTAGATCGCGGCAACGATCAGCCAAAAGAAGGAATATAACGGGCAAATTATGCC
>CANQNJ010000042.1 GCA_947625185.1 uncultured Clostridia bacterium | reverse complement strand
GAGACCTCTACCTCGGCGTCAACGCTGACATGCGGCTGCGGACAACCGACGTTGGCGCATACGAAATTGAGCGTCGCCGAGAGGAAATCGTCACCCCATATCCAACCTTCGTCGCCGACGGAGACGTCAACGACGTAACTGTGCCCGAGAGCCGCCGTGTGCTTGGGATAGACAAGTATCTTGCCGCAATCGGCGCATCTGACGCCCTCGGTCAATCCGCCCTCGGTGCAGGTGGCGGCAACGGCGGGGATAGGCTGTTCGTTGTGACCCTTGGCGGGAATGGACGTTTGCGGTTGCTGCCAAACGCCGCATTGCTCGCAGACGACGCCGTCCGTGAGACCTTCCTCGGTGCAGGTGGCTTGCTTGCCCTCTACCTCTACCCAGCGGTGTTGGAGCTTGTCGATGACGAGATCGTCGTACTCGGTCTGACGCTTGTCGGCGTCGAAATATTTGCCGCAACGATCGCAATGATAGTACGCTTGCATACCGGGCGTTGTGCAGGTGGCTTCCGTTCCGTCGACAAGACGTCCGTAGCTGTGTCCCGTTGCGGGGATTTCCTTGTCGAAGGAAGCTTTGCCGCAGACCGTGCAGGTGTAAGTTATCTTGCCCGTTTCTTCGCAAGTGGGTTCCGTAACGTCGGTTACTTCGTAGACGTGGCTGAGCTTGGGGATAACAAGCGCGTCGTCGCTGACAGCGTTGCCGTCTTGGTCCAGCTTGTTGCCGCAATCTTGGCACAACCAATACTCGCGGGAACCTTCGCGCTCACAGGTGGAGGCAACTTCGACGAAATGCTCGCCGAGCTTGTGCTCGCCTGTTGCGGGGATAGCTTCCGTACGGGTCTCGCCGCATTCCGTACAAGTATATGTACGCACGCCTTCGACGCCGCAAGTGGGCGGGGTCGTTTCCTTGCCCGCGTCCCAACTGTGATTGCCTGTGGGGGGAAGGACTCTTTCGTCCGTCGCGCCGCAGACCGTACATGTGTAGGTTATTTTGCCTTCGGCATCGCAGGTAGGATACTTTGCAGACATCTCCCACGAGTGACCGTTTTGCTTGCATTGCTCTTGCGGATCTATTACGGGATTGTCCGGCTTGCAGGCGACAACCGTCAGCGCCGCAAGACATATCAGCAATATTGCGAGCAAAATCCTGATAGCTTTTTTCATTGCGTTTCTCCTTATAAAATTTTTTTAATAAAAAAGCACCGCGAGGGCATTACTACCCTTTGCGGTGCTGAATAGACCTGTTTTTAGTGTAAAAATCTATCGGCGTGCAGGTGAAACCTTCACGTTGATATGCCAAAATATACCGATTGCCTTGTTGGAAGAATAATGCGCGCATATTACCACTCCACAAAGAAAAATGTACTATATGGCTAATTACTATTATTGTATATCATCTTCCTATTTATTGTCAATAGGTAGAAGGCATTTTTTGACAAAAAATTTGCGTTTGTCGGCTTTGCCGCACCGCCGTCGGCGCGCATATTTGGCGGAAATTGCCGCACAATAGCCTTGGGAGGCTATTACTATGCAACAATCATCTACCCAAAAAACGGAACGGTTGGACTTCATCATCGGAATGGCAGTGACGATCGCCGTATTGGCGCTGTTCGGATGGCTGTTTTTCCGCGTGAGAAGCGTATTCAAAAGCAACGCGGCTATGCGCACGAGCGGCGAAATTACCGCGGAAGGTCAAGCAGTACGCGGCAGCGAACAAATATTTACTTATCTGCCGACGGAACAGATATCCGACGGCGCGCCCGTCGTGTGGACGGTGGACGGCGAGGTCGTCGCGGAAGAAAGCTATGTAAACGGCGCGCCCGTCACTATGCGCTACACGCCGAGCGTATCGGGAACATATGAGATCACGGCAACCGTCGGAAAATATACCAAGAATTTCTCTCTGGACGTGGCAGTGCCGAAACTGACGTTGACTGCACCGAATATCACCGTCGTGTACGGCGACGTATTGCCGGAAATGTCCTGTATCGCGGAGGGATTTGTGGCGGAGGAAGGGGACGACTTCTGCCGCGACTGTCACACTGTCGATTGCGACGGCGCTCCGAAAGCGGGCGTGTACCGTATAGTACCGGATACGAGCAATTACCTCGACTACCAAACGGAGACGGTATACGGAACATTGACGGTACTGCCCAAGCGGCTGAACGTGACGAGCGGGTTCGTCAAGACATACGACGGCACGAGCGTCCTATCCGAGCCGACCGTCAGCCTCGGCGGAGTACTCGAAGGGGACGACGTGAGAGTGCGCTGCGACAAGCTGTACTTCGACAACAAGAACGTCGGCAGCAACAAACAGTTGATGCTATCCTCCGCCGCGTTGGAAGGCGACGACGCGGACAACTATATCCTGCCCGACTTCACCACGGGCACGATACTGCCCAAAGCCGTCGTCCTCGAAGGACTCACGGTGAAGGACAAGATCTACGACGGCACGACGAAAGCGTCTATCGACAGAATGGGCGCGCTTGTGGGCGTGTGCGAAGGAGACAGCGTTGCGATAGGCAGCGTAAAGGTGAGCTTCGACTCGTCGGACGCGGGCGTACACAACGTAACGGTAAGCGACGTATCGCTTGTAGGCGCCGACAAAGACAACTACCTGTTGGTAAAAGCCGACTGCCGCAAGGCGGAAATAGAAGCAAAGGGCAGCCTGTGGGACAGACTGTTCACGGAGCCTTCGACGGAAACGCAAATCGCCGATTGACGATTCGGCGCCACGCCCACTTGCTCGTCAATGGAAGCCTCTTTGTCACTGTTACAGACTTTGTCCCTGTACAAAACTTTCCCCGTCACGGGCAAGCCGTTACGGGGAAAGTGGCGCCCATAGGGCGACGATAGAGGGGTATTTGAAATAAACTTATCCCTTGTAACCCTCTTCCACCGCGCACAGCGCGGTCCCCCTTCCCCGTAAATTGCGCTTCGCTCAATTGACGGGGAAGGTTGTATGTACAGAAATCAACCTTATTTCTGCGGACAGGGGTGGGTGGTCGGGTGTGCAATGGGTCGGATTTTTGCAGGGCGATATTAAGTTAAGACAGCTATCTGCCGTCGCCCGCAAGCATTGCCGTTCAGCGTTTGCGACGGTACGGGCAGCGGAAACGGGGACTGTTGAGTACCTCGCCTAACACCATCGCCCTCGCCACGGGCGAAAGGTCGCGCTTGCTCCCCTCGTGCGTATCATAGGCAAAGTCGTGCGAGATGAAACGCACGCCGTTGAGATCGGCGCAGCCTTCGTCCTCCACGTCGCCGAGAGAACCGACTATCTCTTCGTAATGCTCCTCCTCTCCCTTGTGAGAGTGCGCGTGGGCGTCCGCCTGATGACGGGCGTGTGCCTCAGCGTCGGCGTCCGCTTGCGCTTTCTTCTCGCGGAGCCGCCGCAAATACTCGTTGCGCTCCGAAGCGTCGGAGCGAACGGGCTGCGGCTTCTCGGGCGCGGTAGAGGAACCCTTCTTGCGGGTTACGCGAAACAGCAATCCCAATACCGTCGCGAACGCAAGAATACCTATACCGAATATCGCAAAAAATGAAATCAACGATCCTTCCATAAACGTTACCGATTACTTCTTGGCGGGCTTGTTGTCGCTGCCGTCGTCGTTGCCGCCGATAGCGTTACGCATAGCCGTATCCGCCTGAATATTTTGCATCTGGTAGTAGTCCATTATGCCGAGACGTCCGCTGCGGAATGCCTCTGCCATCGCCTTGGGGACTTCCGCTTCCGCTTCCACCACCTTGGCGCGCATTTCCTGCGTGTGAGCCTTCATTTCCTGCTCGGTGGCTATCGCCATTGCACGACGCTCCTCCGCGTTGGCTTGCGCTATGCGCTTGTCCGCCTCCGCCTGATCCATCTGCAACTGAGCGCCTATATTTCTGCCCACGTCGACGTCGGCGATATCGATAGACAATATCTCGTACGCGGTGCCTGCGTCCAGACCTTTTTTGAGAACGGTCTTACTGATCAGGTCGGGATTTTCCAATACTTCCTTGTGCGTTTCGGAAGAGCCGACCGTCGTGACTATGCCTTCGCCTACGCGGGCGATGATAGTCTCTTCTCCCGCGCCGCCGATAAGACGGCTGATGTTGGCGCGAACCGTAACGCGCGCCTTTACGCGAAGCTCGATACCGTTCTTGGCTATCGCGGAAATGACGGGGGTCTCTATCACCTTGGGATTGACGGACACCTTGACGGCGTTCAATACGTCGCGTCCCGCAAGGTCGATCGCCTTTGCCGACTGCAACGACAGATCGATATTGGCGCTGTGCGCGGAAATAAGCGCGTTGACGACGTTGCTTATGTTGCCGCCCGCCATAACGTGACTTTCAAGATCGGCGATATCTATCTCCAAACCCGCCTTACGGGCGCGGATATACACGTCTACGAGCATACGGTACTTGATACGGCGCATCTTCATGCCGACCAGACGCCCCATAGAGACGTGCGCGTTGCTCACCGCCGCAATAAACCAAGTGGGTATGGGCAAGAAGATGAGCATAATAAGCAACAATACCGCAACCACTATCAAAGCGATTGCCCATGCGGGGAAACTCGCGTCCCCAAGCAAAGTAAACAATACATTCATAATAATTTATTTCTCCTTTTCTATTACTACAACGCGCTGACCTTCAACGCCGACTACCACTACCGCGGAGTCCTTGGCGATATATCCGTCGCGCGCAACGACGTCTACCGTTTCTCCGTCAAAGCGCGCCCTTCCTACGGGGTGCAAGGCGGTATCGGCGACGCCGACGCTGTTCAACAAATGAGTGAAATCCATTGTGCCTGCGGTTGCGCCCGTTGGGACGGTGCTGTCCGTGTGGAAAAGCGCCGTCTTGGACAGCCTGCTCTTGGTGATGAGCCTGCTGAACACCCAAAACATCAATATAAACAGCGCTAACGCGATAAGTACCATATACAGCAGCATAAGCAGATCGCCGCCGTATATCATCCTCAACACGATACCCGCGACGATAAGAATCACGCCGCTGACGCCGCACGCGCCGAAGCCGGGTATGCACATCTCTACCGCGCAGAGGATAAGTCCCACCGCAAACAGAGCTATCGTCCAACCGTTCATCTGCGTGAACAGACGGGCAAAACTGCTGTCGGCAAAACCTTCAAGCAACAAAGCAGTCAATATATTCATCGTATCTCCTCAGTGTTCCGCATAAGGTTGCAGCAAGCCGATGCTGCCGTCCTTGCGGCGATAGACCGCCTCCACATTGCCCGTCTCCTCGTTGACGAACAGATAAAAATCGTGATCGACAAGTTCGAGGTTCTCGGCGGCTTCGATAGCGGACATACGCTCCACTTCGAAACGCTTGGTCTTGGCTATGGTAAGCGGAGTAACGTCCACGTCGGATACAAATTCGTATTCGCCGGGCGTTGCGGGGATCTTGTAGGATTGGCTGAGCTTCTCGCGGTGCTTGACCAACTGACGCTCCAACTTGGGCAGCGCCTGGTCGATATTGTAGTACATCGTGTCGCCCGTTACTTCCGAACGGATATGGTTGCCGCGGAAATTGATGGATATCTCCATCTTGCACTGTCTGCCCATATCGGTGAGAACAATCTTGCACGGGGTGTCCGCGTCGGGGAAATACTTGTCGAGACGCTTCGTCTTGCCGGCGAGTATCTGCTCCAATCTGTCCGATACGCGATAATTCTTTGATACAATTTCCAATTTCATAGTTATACCTCCATGGTTACATTTGGAAAAAACGTCGATTTCGATATTATCAACAAATTTTCCTGTTTATATTATATCACAACCGTACGCAATTTCAAGATAACTACGACCGAAAATATATACATTTTTCATTATGCAGACATAAATGATTTTTTATAATATTCCGTTGAGAAAACTTTTGGCTATATCGACGGCATTTTTGCGCTTATCCGTAACCGAATATCCCTTTAACAAAAAAAGATTTGCCGCAAAAGCAAATCCTTTTTTCAACGCAAAAACCGCACGAGCGAGTGCGTCGCGACTCAAAATAATCTGCAACGAGCGCACATCGCCAAAAACTTCAAACCCCTCAGTCTCGTCCTCCCACGCCTTTGTCAGTACCGACCGCGTATAACGCGGTCGGTACCGCTGACAGGTGGGTCGTCCTCTCCCACACAATTTTCGCAAGCTCAAATTGTGCGGGTCCCCGTTAGTGACAGAATAAGGTTAGCGAGCAACTGTCGGTCAAACTGTTGCTCGCCGTGGCTGCGATCAACACCACACTGTGGTGATTGACTTTCCGCGCCACGCCCACTTCCGCTTGAAGGGACGCCTTTAATAATGCGCGACGTGAAGCCTTTTTGAGCGCGACCATACGAGCGACTAAGTTTTAATTACGCCCCGACCTTGTAACAAAAACGGGGTCCCCGTCAAGTCGACAAAGGAGACTTGATGGGGAGAGGAGCAGCCGCCTGACAGCAATACCGCCCGCGCAGATTGCGCGGGCGGTGATGTCAATGGCGAGCTGCGACGGCGGAGCGAGGGTATTCGGTGCAAAATAATCTGCAACGAAGAACGCCGCACAAAGTGGTTGAATTACCACTATATTGTGCGGCGTTCGTAGCGAAGCCTTTTTGCACCGAATACCCGAGCGACTTAGCCGACCTTGATAAATATTATCTCATACCCGTCCGTTTCCACGCGAACGGTATCGCCTTTGTTTATCTCGCCGATAAGCAATTTCTCCGCAAGGGCGTCCTCCACCTTGCGCTGTATCGTACGTTTAAGCGGACGCGCGCCGAAAGCCCTGTTGTAACCGTCCAACGCAAGAAACTGAATTGCGCGCTCGGTGAATTGCAAATTGAGCGTTCCTTTCAACCGCTTGTGCAAGGAATAGCACATCAATTCGGCTATCTTGACCATATCCGCCTTGTCCAGATAATTGAAAGTGACTATCTCGTCCAGACGGTTGAGAAACTCCGGACGGAAGAACTTTCTTAGGGCGCGGTCTATATTGCGCTGCATAACGTCGAAGTCGTTCTGAATGCCGAATCCGATGGACGCTTGCGGAGCGTCGCTTATGCCTATGTTGCTCGTAAGTATGATCACGGTGTTGCGGAAGTCCACCGTCTTGCCGTGAGAATCGGTCAATCTGCCCTCGTCCAATATCTGCAACAGCAGGTTGAACACGTCGGGGTGGGCTTTCTCTATTTCGTCGAACAGCACCACGCTGTACGGACGGCGAAGCACCTTTTCCGTAAGATAGCCGCTCTCGTCATAGCCGACGTATCCAGGGGGCGCGCCTATCAGCTTTGCAACGGACGTTTTGTCCATATACTCCGACATATCTATGCGAATGACCTCGCTGTTGCTGCCGAAGAGACACTCGCTGAGCGCCTTGGCAAGTTCCGTCTTGCCTACGCCCGTGGGTCCGACAAAGATGAAACTGCCTATCGGGCGCATGGGATCTTTCAATCCCGCGCGCTGACGGCGTACCGCTCGGGCAACCACGCCGACGGCGTCTTTCTGTCCGACGACGCGCGCGCCCAATTCCTCTTCCAGGTGGACGAGCTTGTCCTTCTCCGCCCGGGAGAGTTCCGCAACGGGTACTCCCGACATCTGCGAGACGACCAACCGTACATATTCCGCCGTAAGCACGTTGCCGCCGGCGGACTTTTGATAAAATTCCGCAAGTTTCAGCTTGCTGCACGCTTCGTCGATAATATCGAACGCCTTGTCCGGCAGAAAGCGATCGGTGACATACCTTACGGACAACTGCACCGCAGCCTCTATCGCCTCGTCGGAGATGGTTATGCCGTGATGACGTTCGTACTTGGACTTTACTCCTTTAAGTATCTCCACGGCAAGCTCCGGAGAGGGTTCGTCCACCGTTATGGGCTGGAACCGACGTTCCAGAGCGGGATCTTTCTCGATATACATACGATATTCTCTCGTGGTGGTGGCGCCGATAACGTGCAATTCTCCGCGAGCGAGGGCGGGTTTCAAAATCTCCGCGGCGTCCATTGCGCCGTCGGACGAGCCGCCCGCTCCCACAAGGTTGTGTATTTCGTCGATAAACAGCAACACGTTTTTCTCCGCAACGACCTTGTCCACCACCTCGGTGAGACGCTTCTCGAAGTCGCCGCGATAACGCGTACCCGCGACCATACCTGCGATATCCAACTGAATGAGTCTCTTGTTTCTCAGTTCCGCGGGGACCTGACCGCTTGCGATATATGTGGCAAGCCCCTCCACTACGGCGGTCTTGCCTACGCCCGCTTCTCCGACAAGCACGGGATTGTTCTTGGTGCGGCGGGTGAGCGTCTGAATGACGCGTTCCATCTCCTTGTCTCTGCCGATGACGGGGTCGAAACCGTTCTTCGCCGCTTTTTCCGTCAGGTCAAAGCCGTACGGAATGGAATGATCCCCTTCGGACAAATCCGTTTCGTCCGACTCCGTTTCTATAAAGGATTTCTGCACGACGCCGTCCGAAATCTGCGTCTGCTGCGAAGTTTGGTTCGGAAGGGGAGGTATCTGCGGCTTGACCTTGCCTATATTCATCAGGTTTTTGCCGTTGGGCAGACTTTTTACCACTGCTTGAAACAATTTCTCGGTGCTTGTGTTCATTTTGCCGAGATGATAGTCCAATTTCTTGTAGGCATAGGTCCCCTGCATAGACAGCAAGGCAAGCAACATATGTATGCAATTGACGTCCCGTTCTCCCAGCTCGGACGCGATCAACGCCGCACGGGTATTGAGTTCGAACATCTCTTCCTTTTTGCAGGGAACGGTATACTTGCTCTCCAACTTGGCGGGAGTGAGATTGAACTTCTCCAAAAAAGGTTTCGCCTCGTTATCCTCGCAAGCCAACGCGTACAGAACATGCTGACTTGCCACCGTGGAACTACCATAAAATTTTGCCACTTCCGCGGCACGATACATTACGTTTTGAAGCGATTCGGATTGCATTTGTCACCTGAATAATATCGTATTGTATTTATTGTACCAAATAATACGAAGTTTTTCAAGGAAACTGCCGAGATATTTGTAAAATATTTGCGGCAAGCGCCCAAAGCGAAAAGCGAAGGCGTCAACCTCCGCTTTTGACAACTATGCGTCTCAACTTTCCGCGGCTGCGACGCAGCGATCTCGACAAGCCGTGCGCGACGGTAGGCAACGCCGACAACGCCAATGCCGCAAAATAAAATCCCGCGGGCAATGTGGTAAGTCCGAATATCTTTTGAAGAGGCGGCACAAAGGCTACGACGCATACCATAGCAAAGGACGCGAGCAGACTTGCCGCCATAAAACGAGTTATTCCTCCGCGGAAAATCCCCGAGTTGTTGCGCATTTCCAATACATATATCAATTGCGATACCGACAGTACCAGATACGCCATCGTGCATGCCGCCTCATACCCCGCCGTATTGCCGATGGCATAAGCGGACAACGTGGCGATGGCAAACAGCGCTCCGCCCACCGCAACGCGTCTGCCGCCTCCGCCGCTGAAAAAGGTTTCGTTTTTGAGCTTGGGCGGTCGGTTCATCACGTCGGACTCCTGCTTGTAAATGCCGAGAGCAAGTCCCGGCAACCCGTCGGTGACGAGGTTGATCCACAGCAGCTGCATAGCCGACAACGGCGAAACGTTCCATATAAGCAACGCAACAAATACCGACAGCACTTCTCCTATATTGCAGGTAAGCAGATAGGCGACGGATTTCTTGATATTCTCGTATACGCTGCGTCCCAACGACACGGCGTCCACCACCGTGGCAAAGTTGTCGTCGGCGAGTATTATGTCCGCGGCGTCCTTGGCGACTTCCGTTCCGCTGCCCATCGCGCACCCGATATCCGCCGCTTTGAGCGCGGGAGCGTCGTTTACGCCGTCGCCCGTCATTGCCACCACGGCGCCTTGCCTCTTCCAGGCGTTGACTATGCGCAACTTGTCCGCAGGGGTCACTCGGGCGTACACGGCGACGTCTTGTACCTTTCGGTCGAATTCGTCGTCGCTCATTGCCGCGAGGGCGTTTCCGTCCAGAACGGTATCTCCCGCGCCGAGAATACCGATATTGCGCGCTATCTCCGCGGCGGTGTCTATATTGTCGCCCGTTATCATTACGGGACGTATGCCTGCGCTCTTGCAGGTTGCGACGGCTTGCACGGCTTCCTGTCGCGGCGGATCCACTATCGTAAACAGAGCGGACAATCGAAGGTCTTTCTCCAATGCCTGCGAACGAATAAAGGCGTGCGTGACCTCCTTGACGGACAGCGCCAATACGCGCAATCCGCGCTTGGTGTACATACGGTAAGCTTTCTCGAAAGCATCGGCGCCGACGGCTCCCGTCATTGCTTCGAAACTGCCCTTGGTGACGGCGTAATATTTGCCGTCCGCTTTTACGACCACCGTCATAAGCTTGCGGTTGCTGTCAAAAGGTATCTCGAACAGCCGCTCCGCCTCCGTATTCATACGCGTAACGGAAGCGACCGCTATCTCCGTGGGATCGCCGAGCCACCGACCGTCCGAATCGCACACTGCGTCCGAACACCAACAAAAAGCCTGCAAAAGCCTGTCCGAGGGGTCCAACCTGTCGGCAAGGGTATAAGACTTGCCGTCGAATACCCCTACCAAGCTCATCTTGTTACGGGTAAGCGTGCCCGTCTTGTCCGAACAAATTACCGTTGCGCTGCCCAACGCTTCCACGGCGGTGAGCCGCTTTACAACGGCATTTTTACTTGCCATACGTTCTATGCCCTTGGCAAGCACTATCGTTACCACTGCGGGCAACCCCTCGGGGATCGCCGCAACGGCAAGAGATACGGATGTGAGCAACACGTCCACGAATATCTCCGTAAGAGTCGAACCGGAGGAATTTCTCACGCCCTTGACAAATCCCACCACAAGCACCAACAGGCATACAGCCAGACACACGACGCCTATAACTTTGGACAATTGTTTGAGCTTTTGCTGCAATGGGGTAAGATTTTCGGCGGAATCGGACAACATTCCCGCTATCTTGCCCAGCTCGGTGGAGCTGCCCGTCGCCGTCACCTCGGCTATGCCTTTGCCCTTGGTTATGGGACTGCCGCCGAACAGCATATTGCCGTCCGTTGTCTTTCTGCCCGATACCGCGGCGGTTTTCTCCACGGGGACGCTCTCACCCGTGAGAGCGGATTGGTTGACGAACAGACTCTCTGCGGCGAGCAATTTGCAATCCGCCGTCACCACGTCTCCCGCCTCGAAGATACATATATCTCCTACGACCAGCTCGCTGCTGTCCGTCAGGACGACGTTGCCGTCGCGAATGACCTTTGTCTTGGGAGAGGTGAGCTTGCGGAGCGTTTCGAGGGAGCGTTCCGCGCGAAATTCCTGCACGGTGCCCAATATCGCGTTGCACAGCACGATGCCTACGATAATAAGCGGTTCAAGCAGATCCGCCTTGTCGCCCGTGTACAGAGCCATACCGAAAGACAGCGCCGCAGCCACAAGCAATATCACTATCATCAGGTCGGAAAACTGCGACAGAAACTTTCGCAAAAGGCCGTGTTTTACCTTGTGTTCGGCGACGTTGGCGCCGTCTCGGGCAAGGCGTTTTGCAGCCTCTTGTTCCGACAGACCCTTACGCATAAATTGCTCCGTATCCGTCAAGCCTCATCACCCCCTTTGCGTACTCGTCTTAATATATGTACAAGCCCGTCGTAAGAGAACAAAAAAAGTCAACCCGATAAAGAGTTGACTTGACTGTGCCA
>CANQNJ010000041.1 GCA_947625185.1 uncultured Clostridia bacterium | reverse complement strand
GGTCCCCCTTCCCTTAGGCGCAATATATCTTTATTTTACGATACAACCTATGCGCGCCGAAGGGACGGCTTTATATACGCAGCTTTCGACATCGTCCCTGCGGACAGGGGCGGGCCGAGGGACGTGGCACGGAAAGTCAATCACCACAGTGTAAAATTGCACACCCTGAATGAAAGAGGAATTAAGTACGTATCATAACAAAAACCTCCCTTTCTGCCTTTGAGAGGCATAAGGACGAAGGACGAGGAAGGCAATCTCCACGGTGTGGAGTTGCCCGTCCTGAGTGCAAGGGGGGGGGTAAATCTCGTATTATATTAAAAAAACCTCCCTTTCTGCCCCTTTGAGGGGCATAAGGGGAGGGGGACCACCGATAGGTGGTGGAAGGGTTTGACAGGGTGAGTTTACTAAACTCTTCGACCTTAACTTTGCGCTCCGCGCAAAACTTCACCTTCTTTCCGTCAGTCCCTTCCACCGCAAGCGGTCCCCCTTCCCTTAGGCGCAATATATCTTTATTTTACGATACAACCTATGCGCGCCGAAGGGACGGCTTTATATACGCAGCTTTCGACATCGTCCCTGCGGACAGGGGCGTTTGGTCGGCTACTCTAATGGTAAAATAAATGCACCCCTCGGATTCAAAGCCTCGGGGTTGCATTCATATAAAAAATATTACAAGGAGTCGGTGTTTAATATCCCCTCAGTCTCACTTCGTTCGACAGCTCCCCTTCCGCTTGAAGGGGAGCTGTCTGCGTTAGCAGACTGAGGGGTTTGAAGTTTTCAACTCACTCCCGACCTCAACTTTGCGCCTCGCGCAAAACTTCACTGTGCGTAAGCACAACTTCACTCGCGCTCTGCGCGAACTTCACTTGCCGCCTTGCGGCAAACTTCACCAATTACCCGTCCGTTGCCGCAGGACGACGAAGGGGTATATGCAAAACAAAGCCTTTTCTGCGAGAGAAAAGGCTTTGTTGCTGTTTCTATTTCTTTTACGTCGGTTCGGAAGCCGACGGGAGTGCGTCAGGCTGCCAGCTCGTAGAAGGTTATCGATGTGGTAACGCTGATGGACGTTGCCGCTTCGAGGCTGTCGCTGCCCGCGCTCAAAGACAATCCCATCATAGCGCAGCGGAAGCCGCTGTTCATCAGTCCGTGCAGCATAAGGATGGTACGGTCGTACACCGTCTCGCCCTCGTTGCCACTGAGGTTTGCCTCGGTAACGGTGAAGCTGATCGCCACTCTGCGTTGTCTCACGCCGGCGTCCGGCTCGGTGGGGTTGGACCAGGAGAAGCGCGCAAAGTCCTCTGCGCCGAACACGGTCACAAAGTGATTGTACAGCACCTTTTGCTGTTCGTCCGTACACTTGGGCATCTTTGCCGTGCCGCTTTCCTTAAAGTCGGCGAGGGCGGCTTTTTGCTTGTCGTAATTGGATTTCAGCGCTTGCGCGACGACGAGTTTCTGATCCACTTCTTCAAGTTGTTTGTCCAGATCGTTGTTGCTTTGTCTCAGGGGGTAGTACACAAGCGCAAAGTACAAGCCGATAAACAGCACGATAAACAACACAATGAGCAGGATGATCTCACGAGTGGTAAATTTACGTTTGAGATATTTGTTGTTAGACATTGTTATTTACCTCCCTATGCAGCCTTGAAGTGTATCGACACCGTTGCGACTATCGTGTCGCCGTATACTTCCGTCGTGGACATCGGCAAATTGGCTACCCGATCGTCATTGCGTATACCGTCCAACAAAGTATCGACGCTGTCGCGCGGTATATCCGTTATTTTGAGAGATATCGTGTTCTCGGATACGGAGACGTTGGATATCTTGCCGTAGGGGAATATCCTTTCCTTGATGAACGCCAGCACGTCCTCTCTGTCCACCAGATAGAAGGGGAAATTCTCGTAATTGTACTCGCGGTACTCGTTCTGCACCGCTTCTCGGTCGGTCATAGCGCCGTTGAGGCTATCCAATTGCGACTGCTTGTCGGCAAGTTCTTTCTGCTTGGCTTCCATCTGCGTGTACGGCCGATACGCCGCAAAGAACTCCACCACGGCAAGCACTATCAGCACAAGGGCAAGCAACAGACAGAACGTTGCAAAAGACATCCCCGTGCGTTCGCGCTTGCAAAGGTTTACCGTTTGCTTGGCGGATTTCTTTATCGCGGCGGAAGAGAGCTTTTTGCCGCTTTCCGTGCGATCGACGCCGTCATAGAAGGTTATCCTCGCTTGTGCGGCGCTGTTGTTGTTTTTGAAAAATTTCATAACGCCCTCCTACTGCAACGCTGCGCCCGCCGCGTTAGCTATCAGCGGGTAGTCGATGGCTTTTTGGGATTTATTGGTGAAGAACTCGCTCATATCCGTAAGCTTGATGGGCAATGTGTTGCGCAGAGCTTCCATCAGCACTTCGTTACGCGAACCGCCGCCGCAGCAATGCAAGTGTTCCAACGTTCCGCCGCCGTTGAAGCGGTAAAAGTTGATAGCTTTAAGCACTTCGAGGGCGATCGCGCCGTAGACGGCACGGCAATCCTCGATAGCATTGGCGCCGTTGAGGTTGTTCTCGCGGTAAGTGGCAGCCATATACGCGTCCACGCCGAAGTGACCGGTTATTACCTCGTCCAACGCGTTGCAGCCGTAGTCGGTCACGCGCAAGCCCTCAAAGGTAAACCCGTCGTAAAAGTACAGCCGAACGCTGTTGTGCCCGATATCCAGAATGCCGTGACGGTGCTTGCTGTCGGCATTGTGCAGCAGATTCATATATGCAAATTCCTGCGGAATGACGGTCCTCAACTTGAAGCCCGCCTTGCGGAACATCGTCATATAGTCCTCTATCACGTCCTTGCGAGCGGCAGCCGCCAACACGTCCAACTCCGGCGGGCGCGCCTCGTCGTTCTGTACGCCGCCCAATACCGCGCAGTCGAAGAAATAGTTACTCTTGTCGTCCGTGATGAAATCGCGGAAGCCGTACGGCAGATTGAACAAAAGCTGATCGCGATTGTTTGCCGCAACGAAAAAGCGACGGGTATAGCACAGCGGCGCGGGCAAAATGAGCGCGGCGTTACGGCAGGACAAATTGTTGACGCGACGAAACTCTTTGAGGAAGTCCGTCATCGCCTCGTAGGAGGTTATCGTGCCGTTCTTCACCAAGTCGGTCGCCAAACGCGCGGTAACGCCTTCCGTCACAACGCCTCCCTTTACAACCGCAACGTGGACCGCATGGTTCCCGATGTCGAAACCGATGCAATTTTTCATTGTCGTTCTCCTTGTTATCTAATAGTGTTTTTTTTAATATATCAGAGCAAGATATTGCTCTATCAATCCCTGTCCCAAGAGCAACGTCAACACCGCCGCTCCCGCGATAGACGGTCCAAACGGAAAAGCTTCCTTGCGCGAGCCGGAACAAAACGCCGTGGCAATGCCCGTCACGCATGCGACAAGCAGCATAAGCAAGCCCTTCGCCAAGCCCGTAAACAGCCCCAATACGGCAAACAGCTTTACGTCGCCGCCGCCCATTGATTCGCGCCCGAGTACCTTGTCCATAACAAGGGATACAAGCAATATACCCCCGCCGTAAACTACCGCGCCGAACATTCCGTCCTTGACGCGCGCAAGCATATCGTCTACGCCCCGACCGTGCAGGTACGCAAAGGCGACAAATACAGCCGCGCCGAATATCAACAGCCCGTCCGGTATCTCCATCGTGTCCAGATCGATGAGCGCTATCGCGACCAACGCCGCAAACAGCATAAGATACTCCAACGTGACGAAAGAACAGCCGAATATCGCATACGTCCCGACAAACAGCGCCGCCGTCAGCAGCTCTGTCACAAGACACCTCGGCGGTATCTTGGCGCCGCAGTGACGGCACCTGCCTCTCAGAAACAGATAACTGAATATCGGCACGAGATCCGCCGCCGTCAACGTCGCTCCGCAACTGTCGCAGTGACTGCGTCCCCGCCAAAAGCTCTGCTTGCGGCAGTATCGGTCGGCGGCACAAGTCACAAAACTGCCTATTGCCGCGCCCAACGCAAACAGCAATACTCCGATATAGATGTCCGCAGCAAGGGGCAAATCAATATACACCACTATTTACCTCCCGCTCCGAAAATGGTCGTACCCCTATTGTTTTTCGCCCGAGGTAGGGAGCGAGTCGCATCGGGTATTCCGCGCAAAAAGGCTTCACTTCGGGCTACGCCCTCGTTGCAGATTATTTTGCGTTGGAACACCCTCGCTCAGCCGTCGCAGCTCGCCCTTGACATCGCCGTCCGTGTATAACACGGTCGGCACCGCTGTCCGGCGGCTGCTCCTCTCCCCATCAAGTCTCCTTTGTCGACTTGGCGGGGACCCCTTTTTGTCACAAGGTCCCCGACCACCCGCCCCTGTTCGCAGGGATAGGGATGGTGACTTTGTATGAGAAGTTTGTGTGAAGTTTCGCGCGTTGCGGTGATTTCCTCTGACCGTCCCCGTCATACGAAGTATTACGGGGAAGGGGGACCGCTTGCGGTGGAAGAGGGATATTAGCAATAAGTTTGTTTTGCAAATCCATCTATCGTCGCCCTGCGGGCGCCACTTTCGCAAAGTCAAAGTCTGTTACTTTGTATAGGACTATCACTTCACTTAATAGTCTGCGTTTTTTGTTCCAAGTACCAATCCAAATACTCGCAGAGTTCTTTGAATTGTTTGTTTACTACGTCGTTACCGAAACGAATTACTTCTATTCCGTAACTTTCTATTTGTTCTGTCCTTATTTGATCTTTGAGCTTTGCTTTCGGTTCGTAATGTTGTGAACCGTCAAGCTCTATTACCAAATTTGCCTTTGCACAGTAGAAGTCGGCAATGTAATTGTCTATTACATATTGTCTCTTGAACGGATATTTACAATCGCAAAGATATTGATACCAAAGTTTGTTCTCTTCTTTTGTAGACTTTCTACGCAAATTCCGTGCAAGAAACGTGATTTCTTTGTTGTGCTTACGTTTCATATCTTAACACTCGTTTGAGTGAGGTTTTGCCAATTTATAATTTTACTGCGGAGATATCGGGTTATGATATCCCTCTTCCACCGCTTACGCGGTCCCCCTTCCCCGAAAGTCTCGCTAACGCTATCGACTGTCGGGGACGGTTATTGACGCTGTTGCCGACTATGTCCCTGCGGACAGGGGCGGGCGGTCGGGGCGTGGAACGTTATGCAAAATTACATATTTCGGTGTGAGATAGTTGTTTTTTTTCAACCCCTCTTCTACCGCTTTCGCGGTCCCCCTTCCCCGAAAGTCTCGCTAACGCTATCGACTGTCGGGGACGGTTATTGACGCTGTTGCCGACTATGTCCCTGCGGACAGGGGCGGGCGGTCGGGGCGTGGAACGTTATGCAAAATTACATATTTCGGTGTGAGATAGTTGTTTTTTTTCAACCCCTCTTCTACCGCTTTCGCGGTCCCCCTTCCCCGAAAGTCTCGCTAACGCTATCGACTGTCGGGGACGGTTATTGACGCTGTTACCGACTGCATACCTGCGGACAGGGGCGGGCGCTCCGCGCGAACTTCACTTGCACGAAGTGCAAACTTCACTTATATTACAGTCCCGTTCCCACGCCGGAGGACATCGAGAACATCGGGACGTAGATGGCGATGACGATGAAGCCGACTATCACGCCGAGAACGATGGTGATCATCGGTTCCATAAGCGCAAGAGCTGCGTCTGCCGCGGTGGTCGCTTCGTCGCTGTAAAAGTTGCCTATGGTGCGAAGCGTCTCCTCCAAGGTACCGGAGGTCTCGCCGACGTTGATCATCTCGATCAACATTGCGGGAAGGTATTTGCTGTTCTTCAAGGCTTCGCCGAGGCTCATACCGCCCTCTACGCTGACGATACATTCATTGAGTTCCTTGCCGACGCATCTCAGGTCCACCACGCGGCTGACGATATCGAGAGCGCGCGTCATCGGCAAACCTGCCGCAAGCAAAGTGGAAAGGGTATTTGCCACCTGTGCGGCGGCGTTGTAACGGGCGATCTTGCCCAGAATGGGCAATTTGAGGCGCAGCTTGGAAAAGAACATCTTGCCCTTCTCCGTCTTGCCCCAGAAGTAACGGGCAAGCACCAAAGCCGCGATGACGATGAGCAGAACGTACCACCAATTCTTGAAAAAGTTGGATATGGCGATAAGTATGCGCGTGATGAGGGGCAGCTCCACGCCGAAGCCCGTCAACGTCTCCGTCATACGGGGGACAAGCACTACCATTATCAGCGCGATGACTACCACCGCTATCACCAATACGAGTATCGGATAGGTGAGCGCGGACTTGACCTTCTTCTTGGTCTTGTTGGCGCGGTTGTAGTACGCTTCGAGGCTCTGGAAAGAGTGTTCCAACGTGCCGGATTCCTCACCGGCGCGCACCGTCTCGATAAATACGGCGGGGATCTTCTTGCCGTTCTTTTCCAGACTGTCCGCCAACGAATAGCCCGCGGCTACGTCCTCGGCGGCAGCGCGCAGATAGCGCCGCATCAGCTTGTCGTCGCATTGGTCGGCGATGAGCTGTATCGTACGGGTCATAGTGAGACCCGCGCGCAACATAATGTAAAATTGATTTGCCGTTATGGCAAGAGTTTTGTTGCTGACCCACAACGGCTCGTTGACGTCAATGTTGACTCGGCGACCCTTGCGGACGGGCTTGATATACTCCACTACCGAATAGGTCTTGCGGATCTCGTTGACGGCTTCGAATTCGTCGTAAGCCTCCACCACGCCGTTGACGGCTGTGCCGTCCTGTGCGATTGCGCGGTACTTGTATGTTTGCATACTGCCTCCTTGCTGTTAAATTTGTCGGCGCGCTCAAAAGACGCTTTTCTTTACATATTCCGCGTCGTGGGCGGCAGCCTTTGCCGTCTCTGCGGAGATGACTCCCTTGCGGTACAGAGCGATGATGGAATTGTCCATCGTGACGGACCCTTCCGCAGCGCTTGTTGCCATACTGCTTGCTATCTGCGGAGTCTTGCCCTCGCGGATAAGGTTGCGTATGGCGGGCGTGACCATCATCAATTCGCACGCGGCGACGCGTCCGCCGTTCTTCTTGGGGAGCAATTGCTGACTCAATACCGCCATGAGCGTCGTGGACAGTTGCATACGTATCTGCCTCTGCCGCAGCTCCGGAAATACGTCCACTATGCGGTCGATGCTGTCCGGCGCGGAGTTGGTGTGCAACGTGGCAAATACCAGGTGTCCCGTTTCCGCAGCGGTGAGCGCGGTTTCTATCGTGATGAGGTCGCGCATTTCGCCGATGAGTATAACGTCCGGATCCTCGCGCAAGATGGCGCGCAGTCCGCTTTCGTAACTGTCGGTATCGGCGCCGACTTCGCGTTGGTTGATAAGACAGCGATTGGGACGGTAGATATACTCGATGGGGTCTTCGAGGGTGATGATGTGCTTGCTTGCCGTCTGATTGATCCTGTTGAGCATGGCGGCAAGAGTGGTAGATTTACCGCTGCCCGTCTCGCCCGTGACAAGCACTATGCCCCGTTTGAGGCTCGGCAGCGTTTGCACCGCCGCAGGCAGCCCCAGACTGTCCAGCTCGGGTATCTGCTCGGAAAGTATTCTTATCGCGGCGGATACCGAACCTTGCTGACGGAACAGATTGATACGGCAACGGATACGTCCGGGAAAAGTTATCGCCAGATCCAACTCGCCCTTCTTGGCGATGGAGTCGTAGTCCTTGCCCGCCATCTGACGCGCGTAAAACTCGCAATCGTTGGCGGTGAGAGGCTGACCGAAATCTTCCAACTTGCCGTCAACGCGTATGCGCGGCGGCAGTCCGCGAACAAGATGTATATCCGAAGCGTTGTTCAATTTTGCCTGAGCAACGAGCGTATTAAGTTCCATTGGCATATAAAGCCGTCCTCCGTTATGTTATTCTATCGAATTGAGTACGCCGAGTACCTCTTCCAACGAGGTGACGCCGGCAAGCACCAGACGTCGGCAATCGTCGGCTATGGGCACAAACGTACCGGCAGCCTTGCACTGTTCGAGATGAGCGGCGTGAGTTCCCTCGACGATGGCGCGACGGAAATCCTTGTCCAGAACGAGTATCTCGAATACCGCCGTCCTGCCGATGTAGCCCGTGTGGAAGCAATGCGGACAGCCCTTGCCGCGATAGAAATGAACGTGAGAATCCGCGTCCATACCCAGAGAAGCCAATTCTTCCGCGGTGGGTTCGTACTCTTCCTTGCAATGCGGGCAGATACGGCGCACCAGACGCTGCGATACGACGCCGTTAAGCGCGTCGCTCAGCAAATACGGCGCAACGCCGATATCTACCAGACGGTCGATGGCGGAGAGCGCGTCGCTTGTGTGTACGGTGGAAAGCACCAAGTGTCCCGTTATTGCGGAACGAATGGCTATCTCCGCCGTCTCGCTGTCGCGGATCTCGCCTATCGCTATGATGTCCGGGTCCTGACGGAGAATGGCGCGCAGCCCTCCCGCAAAGGTCATACCCGTTTTTTCGTTTATCTGTACCTGCGTTACGCCCTCGATGTCGTACTCGACGGGGTTCTCCAACGTGACGAGGTTGACTTCGTCGGTATTGAGAGAACGTATCATCGTGTACATCGTGGAAGATTTGCCGCTGCCGGTAGGTCCGACGATAAGCACCATGCCGTGTTCGCAGGAAATAAGCTTGTTGTATTTGGCAAGGTTGTCGCCTTCAAGCCCGATGGCGTGCGCGTTGAGCAACTGCGCCGACTTGTCCAACAGACGAATGACGACCTTCTCGCCGTAGAGCGTGGGCAAAGTGGACATACGCAGATCTATGCTGCGTCCCTTGATGATGACGTTGGCGCGTCCGTCCTGCGGGATACGGCTTTCGGCTATATCCATACCGCCCATTATTTTCAGGCGGGAAACGACGTTGCGTTTCAGTTCGTCGGGAACGGTCAGCATCGTGCGCAACTTGCCGTCCACGCGCATACGCACCACTATCTCTTCCGCGTGCGGTTCGATGTGTACGTCGCTGGCGCGCTCTGTGGCAGCCCTCTCCAATATGGAGTTGACAAGACGTATCGTGGGCGCCGATTGGTGCTGAGCCTCGTCGGAGACCTCCTCCGAGCGAGGACGCGAATTGGACGTATCGCGCGAGGCGGAATCGCTGCGCAACTCCTCTATGGCGCGAGCGACGCCCTCGTTGCCGTATAGCGTGGCAATGGCTTTATTGACGGCGACGGTGGTCGCGATCTTGGGCAAAATACGCTTGCGCGTGGCGGTACGCACTTCTTCGAGAGCGACGAAGTTGAGCGGGTCGCTCATTGCAAGAGTCAACTCATCCTTGTTGAGACGGACGGGAACGACGCCGTGACGGCGAGCAATGCTTTTGGGGACGATAGACGCCAACTCCACGGGTATGCGAATGTTGGACAAATCGATGAAATCGATGCCCAACTGCATTTCGAGCGTTTCGATGAGCAGCTGCTCGTTGATGATGCCCTCTTCGATGAGGATCGTGCCGAGACGCTCGTGCTTGGTCTTTTGGATTTCCAAAGCCCTGTTAAGCTGATCCTGCGTTATCGCGCCGTTATTGACGAGAATATCGCCCAAACGAAAGTATTCCATTTGCTTCTCCTTTGGTTACTATATCGAGGCGCGCCGTCTTGTATGCGACGTTGCGCCGACTTGTTTCAGTCGAGAGACCGCGCGTACTCGGCGATAGACGCCACCGTACGCTCGTAGTCGGCTTTTACCTGCGGCAAGTATTGTTGACACCCGTCCAGACTGCCGCCTCGCAGAGCCTCCGTAAGCGCCGCAGACGACTTGCCGAGAGCCGTAAACGACAGGTTCTGACACATTCCCTTGATAGTATGCGCCGCGCGGAAAGCTTCCTGCGCGTTGCCCTCTTGGATGGAGCGCAGCAGCAGATCGTAACTGCCGTCGTCGGTAAATTTGAGTACGAACTTCTGAACGAGACGTTCGCTTCTCAGACGCCCGATAACGTCGTCGTAATTGCCGTCTAACGCTTGGTAACACTGTTGTAATGTCATCTTGTCTCCTGTCATTGCGGGACGGTATCGCCCATTGATACGTCGTAAAATTTGTAAGATCTTTTGCCGTTGTCTTTGCACACATAGAGAGCTATGTCCGCCTTGTTGAACAACTGCTGGAAGCTCTGATCGACGGACGTCATCTCCGCGACGCCCATGCTGACCGAAAGGTCGAACGTATCCACCTTGCCGCACAGCGCTTTGTAGACGCGCGCCACTATCGAATGAATGTCGTAGTCGCCGTCGTAATCGAACACGATGAGAAATTCGTCGCCGCCTATGCGCGCGCACAGGTCGTGGACCCTTGTGCTGTGAAGCAGCCTTTCGGCAAGCTCCTGCAACACTTTGTCTCCGAACAGATGTCCGTATTCGTCGTTGGCGTTCTTGAAGTCGTCGATGTCGAACACCGCAACCGCGTATTTGCGCGCGGGGAACTTGTCGAATTTGTGTACGAGTTCTTCCTTGATGCCCTCGCGGTTGAGCAAGCCCGTAAGCGGATCGCGCATGGACTTCTCCTTCAACTGACACATCGCGACGTGGGTGGAATTGACGTCCACCATCTTGCCTATCACGTCGGATATCGTCGGCTCGGCGTCCTCCGTCCATATGACGCGCATTATCACGCTGTACCAACGCATTTCGCCGTTGAGAGAAAGTTGACACTCACGACGGTACTCGCAGGACTGCGGCGTGGTACCGGCGAGGATATGCCCGAGGATATCGAACCACTTGTCTCCCAATTGCTCGGCAAGCACGCTGTTTGCGGCGGGGTTGATGATCTCGCAATCCACGCCCAATTTGTTGGCGCCGAACTGATTGAAACGGAGAATATCGCTCTCCACGTTGTACTCGAATTGTATTTCGTCCGTAAGCTGCGCGTAAAAGTCGTGCTTCATACGCTCGTAATCCAACAGTTTGAGGGTGCGCTCGGACGCCGTAACAGCCTTGGGGTTGATAGCGGCAACGGCAAGATTGCGTACTTCGCGGTGGGCGAAGTTCTCGCTTATGCTGCCCGTGAACATCGCGCGGATATTGTCGAATTCTTCCGAGAAGCACTCCAACAGCAACGGGTTGAAATCGCCGCATTCGCCGTTGAGTATCATTTCCTTCGCCTTCTCCGCGGGGAGAGCGGGTTTGTATACGCGTTCGCTCGTGAGAGCGTCGTATACGTCCGCCAACGCCACTATCTGCGCCGTAACGGGGATATCGTCGCCCGCAAGTCCGTCGGGATAGCCTTTGCCGTTCCAACGTTCGTGGTGCCAACGGCAAATCTCGCAAGCGTACTTAACAAGAGGCTTGTCTTTGTACGCGGTAAGACCTTGCAACATATTGGCGCCTATTACGCTGTGCGACTTCATCACCGCAAATTCTTCCGCCGTCAATTTGCCCGGTTTGTTGAGAATGTGATCGTCTATGCCAATCTTGCCTATATCGTGCAGGGCGGACGCAAGACTTATCACGGGGATGTCCGCTTCCGCAATAGGATAGCGCGATGTCTTCTTTACAAGTTTGCGCAACAGAAAATCCGTTATCGTGCGCACATGCAGTATATGCAGGCCGCTCTCGCCGTTGCGGAACTCCACAATATGGCTGAGAATATCCACCATCATACTGCTGTCTTGCTCTTTTTCGTCCATCTGCTGCTCTATCACGCCGATCAGTTTGCGCTGCTTGGCGTAGAGAAAGATGGTATTGAGTACGCGGCGGTAGACGATGGATGCGTCGAACGGTCGCATTATGAAATCGGTTGCGCCCAATTCGTATGCGCGCTCTATCTGCGAAGAAGCCGTCTCCGCAGAGACCATTATTACGGGCAGCTCTTCTATAAGCCCCGTGCGGTTCATCTCCGTAAGGACGTCGAAACCGTCCTTGCGCGGCATAACAATATCCAACAGCACCAAAGAAAATATGTGCGACTGTCGGGACAGAATTTCCAACGCGACCTCGCCGTCCTCGGCTTCGGTAACGTCGAATTTTTCCGAAAGCATATCGGCAAGAATGGAACGGTTCATCTCCGAGTCGTCAACGACAAGGATCCGTTCGCGCCGACTGCTCTGTGAGTCAGGCATCGTTGCCTCCCGCCTTGCCCTTGGAGAACACGCTTTCCTCTTCCTCCTTGGACTTTATTTCGCGGCGTACCAATCCCTCTGTGATGAGGGTGACGATATCGCGATAGGGTTCGTAGAAATCGACGGGTTGACGATTGTTGCGCGCGACGTCTCTCTGCGACATCGCCTGCTCTATCAATTCCGACGCCATACGCAGGCGTTTTTCGTTTTTGATACGGAACATACAAGGCGTATCCTCGAAGGATTTGTTGACGGACGCGTCCTCCACCTTGTAAGTGGTGCCTTCGTAATCGGCAACGTTAAGCGGCAGATAGAGACACAGCGTGTTGCCGCGGAAACCGATCTTGGCGATTACGCCGCCGTTGACCTTGTAAGTCTCGCGCTTCCAACTCATGCGGTCCTTGACCTTGCCGTAAGAAAGAAGTTCGTTTTTTATGGCGGAATAATACCGCTTGGTTTCGTCGTCCGATTGGATCAATCTGGCTTGGAAACTCTTGTCGTAACGCAGCGTGCCGCCCTCGACGTCGTCCTCTACGACGACCGCGTCGCCTATATCGGCGGGCTGCTCCGTCACCACGACCACCGGCGCGGCAGCTTCCGTCGCGGCGGCTTCGCTTTGAGCGGAACGCTCTATATTGCCGAAATCCCGTACGGTGACGAGCATGCGCTTGGCAAGCCCCTTGTTCAGCAACTGCACTATGCCCTCATAAGGCAGATAGTAGTCCTCCGCAATGCGGTCGGTCTTTTCCAGACCGAAGTTCGCCATCATCTTGGCGATCAGTTCCGACGCGCGCTTTACGCGGCGGTCGTTCTTGATACGGTACATACAGGGCGTTTCCGCAAAGGACTTGTTGGCGGAGACGTCCTCCACCTTGTAACGCGTCTCGTCCTGCTCGGCGGGATCGAGAGCCAACGACAGGCACAGCGTGTTGCCGCGGAAACTGAATAACGCAAGCACGTTGCCGCCGCCTTTGTACGTTTCGCGCTTCCAACTCATACGCGCCTTGACCTTGCCGTAGGACAGAAGGTCGTTTTTGAGAAGAGTGTACCACTGCTTTACGTCGTCGTCCGATTGGATAAGCCGTGCGGTAAAGCTGCGGTCGTAACGCAGCGCACTCGAAACGCTCTCTTCCGCTATCGCGGCGACGGGTTCCGTTTGCATATCCTCGACTACGACGGTATAGTACTCCAC
>CANQNJ010000040.1 GCA_947625185.1 uncultured Clostridia bacterium | reverse complement strand
GACGGGCAACTCCACACCGTGGAGATTGCCTTTCTCGTCCTTCGTCCTTATGCCCCTCAAAGGGGCAGAAAGGGAGGTTTTTTAATATAATACGAGATTTACCCTCCCCTTGCACTCAGGACGGGCAACTCCACACCGTGGAGATTGCCTTCCTCGTCCTTCGTCCTTATGCCTCTCAAAGGCAGAAAGGGAGGTTTTTGTTATGATACGTACTTAATTCCTCTTTCATTCAGGGTGTGCAATTTTACACTGTGGTGATTGACTTTCCGTGCCACGTCCCTCAGCCCGCCCCTGTCCGCAGGGACGATGTTTATTTCTGTATATAACCGTCCCCGACAGTCGATAGCGTTAGCGAGACTTTCGGGGAAGGGGGACCGCGTAAGCGGTGGAAGAGGGATACAAGGAATAAGACTTGTTTTGTATATCCCTCTATCGTCGCCCTATGGGCGCCACTTTCCCCGTAACGGCTTGCCCGTGACGGGGAAAGTCTTTTACAGGGACAAAGTTCGCAACAGTGACAAAAGGCGCCCACTTGATGAGGAAGTGGGCGTGGCGCGAAAAGTCCATAACAACGTTTTGGAGTTGCCCGTCCTGAGTGCAAGTGGGTCAATCTCGTATAGTAATAAAAAAGCCTCCCTTTCTGCCCCTTTGAGGGGCATAAGGGGAGGGGGACCACCGATAGGTGGTGGTGGGGTTTGATAGGGTAGTTTTATTACTCTCCGACCTCAACTTGCGACGCAGTCGCAAACTTCACATTTCGACGAACGTCGAAATACTTCACTGCCGTAGGCAACTTCACTTGCCGCTTTGCGGCAAACTTCACCGTGTACACAACGTCCCCGTCATACTATGTATAACGGGGACGTTGTGTAAGCGATGATATTATTTTTTAGATGAGTGAGGTCAAGAAATCAATTGTTCTTCCTAAAATCCCGCCGCGCCCAATTGGATGGCTTCCGCGATACGGTCGTCGTCCATTTGCTTGATACACTGTGCCGCGGTTGCGTGGCTGTTGGCAAACATCGAATGTATGGCGTTTGCCGTCTTGGTGGCGCTGTATCCGATTATTTTGGTGCTTGCGGTGGAGACGCGTTCGTGCGCCGCAATGGAAGCCGCCGCGTCTGTGACCATCTGCGATTGAATGTTGGTCGTCTGCCCGACGAATACGCTCACCGTGGATATACCTTCAAACGCCGCGTTGTAGTTGTCGGGAGTGGAGCAGAATTGCAAAAATTCCATTGCCCAATCCTTGCGGGGGCTGTTTTTATTTACCATCATCATATTGAGATTGCCGCCCTCGTAAGTGCCGCCGTCAACCGTGTTCATAAATACGGGCATAAGGGCAAAGTCCTCTTTGACGTATTTGCCGTCGACGTAGTCGGTATAGAACCAGGTATCCCATATGAACGTCATTGCCGCTTCGCCGCTGCTTAGCGCGGGGCTTATTTCGTCCCAACCCGTTTTCAGCGAATTGCTGCCGAACCAACCTTTGCGTTCCGCATGGAGTATCCATTGTATCATATCGTTCATCGCGGGGATATCCGCATAGGTAATTTGGTTGGAGTTGAGCTTTTCCAACAATTCGGGATCGTCGGCGAATATCGGGTCCATACCGAATTGGAACATCCAACTGCAACCGTTTGCGGGCCAGCAAACGGGGGTTATGCCTTTTTGTGCAAGCAGGTCGCACAGATTGTCGAATTCTTCCTGCGTCTTGGCTGCCTTCAAGCCGAGGCTGTCGAATATCTTCTTGTTGTAGTAGCAACCGGATACGCTGCTCTCCCAGAAGGGCAACCCCAATATATTGCCGTCGACGTCGGTGCAGTATGCTTTGGCGCTGTCGGTCAGGTCGTTGACCCATTGTTCGCCGTTCAGGGCGGAGAAGTTGTCCTCGACGTCGAACATATCGAGGTCGGCGTTGTGGAAGTGCAGAAACACGTCCGCCATCTTGCCGTGTTGCAGCATATCGAGAGCGGTGGTTTCGTATTCTTCGTCCTCAACGGAGATGACATTCAACTTTTTGCCCGTTTGACGATACATATCAAATATTTTTGTCATATACGGTTTGGCAAGGTCGCTTTTTTTGCCCATGATGTTGAGCGCTTTCGAGTCTAACTTGGGACTGCACCCCGCAAGGGCAATCGTAATCAGGCACATAGCGGCGATCATAACGATAACTGTAAGTACGGCAAATTTTTTCTTCAATTGTATATTACTCCTCGGTATTTTTTGTAAAGCGCGCAACCGTTCTGCGGACGGCGTCCATATCTATCGGTTTTGCGAGGTGGGCGTTCATTCCCGCGTCGAACGCCTCCTGTACGTCGTCGGCAAAGGTGTTGGCGGTCATTGCCACGACGGGGATTGTTTTTGCGTCGGGGTGAGACGATTCGCGTATGGCGCGAGTGGCTTCGTATCCGTTCATAACGGGCATTTGCACGTCCATAAGCACCATATCGTAGTGTCCCGGCTGCGAACTTTCAAACATATCCACGGCGATCTTGCCGTTGGGGGCGACTTCGCATTTGGCGCCCTCTATCGCAAGCATCTCGGTGAGCAATTCCGCATTGAGTTCATTGTCCTCCGCCACGAGGAACAGCTTGCCCTGCATAGCGTTCTCGCTCGGCTCTTCCTCGTTGATTTCCACAGGGGCGGTGAACAGCGGCTTGATGGTCTGGAAGAACGTCGAGGTGAAGAAGGGCTTCGGCATAAAGGCGTTTATGCCCGCTTCGCGCGCTTCCTTTTCGATGTCGCTCCAATCGTAACTCGTAAGCACAAGTATCGGCACGTCCTTGCCGACCTTTTCGCGGATCATACGCGCGGTCTGTACGCCGTCCAAGCCGGGCATCTTCCAATCCAGCAATATCACGTTGAAGTCGCTGTGCAGTTCGTGCGCGCGCACGGCTTGATTTACCGCGCTTACGCCGTCCGTAACGTAACTGACGTCCACGCCCGTTTCGCGCATGGTCTCGCGTATGTTGAGGCAGATGTCCTCTTCGTCGTCCGCTACCAACATACGGGTGATCTTGTCTGCAAACCAGGAGTCCTGAGTGTTTTCTTCTACCAACGCAAAGGATAGCTCTATCGTGAAAGTACTGCCTTTGCCGAGGGTGCTTTCCACGCTGATTATGCCGCCCATCAGGTCAACGAGGTTTTTGGTGATTGCCATACCCAATCCCGTACCCTGAATTTTGTTTACAACGCTGTTCTTTTCGCGGCTGAACGGCTCAAATATCTCTTTGAGGTATTCTTCGCTCATTCCGATACCGTTGTCTTTTACGATGAAGCGCAATTTGGTGTATTGGGTGGCGCTTTCCGGCGGTTGTTCCACTTCCTGCACGGTAAATTCTATTTTGCCCTCGGTCGGGGTGTATTTTACCGCGTTGGAGAGGATATTCAGCAGCACCTGATTGAGGCGCAGCCTGTCCCCCATAAGTTCGTCCGGGGGAGTGCCTTTGACGTGTATGGAAAATTCCTGATTTTTTGCGCGCGCCTGCGGATTGATGATGACGTTGAGTTCTTCCAACAGGTCGGGCAGGCTGAACCGCGCTATTGTCAGGTTGGTCTTGCCGCTTTCTATCTTGCTCATATCCAACACGTCGTTGATGAGGGACAGCAAGTGGTGGCTGGACGCCATTATCTTGCGGGTGTACTCCCGTACGAGTTCGGGATTGTCGGCGTTGCGCTCCAACAGCACAGAGAAGCCTACTACGGCGTTCATCGGGGTGCGTATGTCGTGCGACATATTGGACAGGAAGTTGCTCTTCGCCTCGTTTGCGCTCTTTGCGGCGTCAAGCGCCTGCTGCAATTTGCTGTTGAGCTTTTTGTCGAGGGTGCGGTCGGACATTACTATGATGTACTTCTCCATCCCGTCGATGTTGAGGTGATATATCGTCACGCGGTAGTTGCGCCGTTCGCCCGTGGCTTGGTGCATATATTCCGTTTCCCATTGACGGTTTTCGTTTAGCGGGATCTCTTTCAGCTCGGAGTCGGGGATGATTATGTCCTCGTCCACTGCGCAAGCGCCCATTACTCGTATGTCGGCGAGGGCGTCCTTGACATTGATGCCCAACAGACGGTTGATATTGGGACTGATGTAGTCCACGGTGCGGTTCTGCGTGTCCAACATAAGGAAGATGTCGTTTACGTTGTTGGACAGCACGTCAAACATTTTTTCGCGGTATCGCAGTTCGCTTTTGTTAAGTTTCTTCTCCGTGACGCTGTTGTATATCACGACGCCCGCTATCGCAAGTATTATCAACGAGAATATTATCAACAGCACGTTCATAGTGGAGCGCTGCGCTTGTATAAAGCCCTGACTTACCATCGCTTGCGGCACGTCGCTCATAAGCGAGAAGTTTTCAAACCCTACGGGCATATACAGCAGACAGCGTTTGTCTCCTCTGTTGTCTTCGTATTCCAGATAGCCATCTTTTTTGTGACCTTCGTATTCCGAAGAGTTCTCTTTCAATCCTCTGAGATCGGATTTTATCTCTTCGAGTTGTTCGTCCGTCAGCAGTTGTGTGCCCACGTCGCCGCCGAGGTAGTTGAGGTAGTTGGTCGTGACGCTTCCGCCCGCCTGCGTGGACAGCAGCACCGAGCCGTCGGGTGTGACGATAAAGCAATTTGCCTTCTCTTGCGAGCTGTCGGCGTCGTCGTCGGCGTTTTCTCGGTTGAATGCGTCGGCGTTCAGCGCCTCGGCGAGTTTGGCGTTGGTGTAGCTGACGCCTATCGCGTCGAAGTGGAACATAACTTCTTGTTTGTTTGCGTCGGTGTAGCGGAATTCCGTCGTGCCGGACGTTGACGCCTTGGCAAACATTATCACATTTTCGCCGTTTATCACCTCGTTGGCGATGACTTCCTTGCGTTTGGTTATCCATTCCGGCGAGGCGTTGGTAAGGGACAGCGGTTCCGTACCCACTTCGCCTTCAATGGTCACATAGTGTTTGTCCTTGTCGAGGAAGTAGAATTGGGTAAAGCCCCATTGCGTCTTTTTCCCCGCGACAAATCTTTTCAATGCTGCGGTTGAACTTTCGTTTGCGCCGTTGTAGATGGTGTCGCAGCTGTCTATGAAACCCCATTGACTTTTCAAAAAGTCGTTAAAGGATCTGTTTACTTGACCGTATACCTCTTCGAGATGTCGGCGACTGTCGATTGTTATCTGTTCGGAAATATGAAGAGAGTAGCCTATCAATATTGACGCGACGATAACTATGACGAGCAGTGTGACAATGGGAAGTATGACCTTGTTCCATTTTTTGCGTTGCATTGTCAATTGACTCCTTTGGCGCAGATTTTGATTATAGCAATACAAATAAATTATATCATATACCGCTTCGGATTGCAACCTTAAATTAGCTGTCGGCGCAGATTATGTCTGTTTTGGCAAATGCAGCGGCGGCAATACGGTATTTTTGCCGATTTTTGACCTTTGCGCACGAAAAATAAAGCCTGCAACTCTTGACTTTTTGCATAAAAAGGAATAGTATATATTATAGATAACTATATACTCGGGCAGTAGGCGTTTGCGGCGCCTTGTTCGGGTATGAGGTAGAGCAATTTTTGTATTGTACGGAGGTATGATATGAAACCTACACAAAAACTCAGAAGCACGCGCGGTACCACCATTGCAGAGGTACTGCTTGTCGTGGCGCTCGTAGTGATCCTTCTCGGGGTGGCGGTTCCGGATATTATCGGCTACTCCAAGATGATCAAGCTTACCGCAATGAACGACAACGCTCGCGCGGTAGCCGTAGCGGTGCAAAGCAAGCTGTACTCGATGCAGAACTCCGGCACGTCGATCGGATCGGAGTATGCCAATCTCAAAGAAAATTCGACTGCCATTAAACTTAAACTTGACGACGGAGGAGAGGTCAAAGATGTCAACTATGTATGCAGTTGGAACGACTCCCTCGTCAAGCAAATGCTGTTTTCCGGCGCTATTACCGACATCGAACTGCTGAAAAATGGTTACATCGTGGTGGTATACGACCCCGTGACCGGCGACATATTGCGCGTCTATTACAGCGAAAAGGAAATCGACGCAAAGGAACTTTTCCCTGCTGCGGATGGAGATTATCTTACTACTGCGGATGAAGATTATCTTAAAAACAATTTCATAGGCGAATACATCGGCGAGGCGGCGCCGGAACCGCAATACAAGGCGACCTTGCCACGTTTCTCAGCCGAGTGGGTGTTCGACGACGAAATGTATTTGCAGCTCACAATGATAGATATCCCTGCCGACTCGCTGCTTAACAAGCCTCTCGGCTTGGAGGTTTTTGCAAATATACCGGATGTAAATGACGTGCTGATCTACGCCGAGGGCTTTTTTGCATCCGATTATCAAACAGATTGGGCGGGGACGATCGAGGCCGATTCCGGCACGCCGCTCACTTTGGGTAAAATACGAGACAACAACAATCATTTGAGATTTGCGCTGGACAGCCTTGTGACGGCAAAAGCCGGTTACGGCGCAGCATACCCGTATCTGCAGCATCAATTATATCCCAAGCTCGTTTCTATGGCGGAGGACTTGCTCTACCCGCGGAATGCTGTCGCCACTTGGTTCGACGGAAGGTCAAATCCTTACTTGACGGTGTACAACAGAGATTATTCGCATTCGTCGGAGGTGGTCGGCAAGCTTAAAGACGCGGCTCCCGTCACCTCTTTTGTCCCCGTCGACAAGAGCATGTCGCTCACCATCAAGTTGCACGTGTTGTCGGATAAGCTAAAATATGCAAATTACAATAATAGTAAATTTTACGAATTCGACGACGTCGCGTACAAACCGGAAATAATAGACTCCGAAAATATGTCGCCCTATTTCTACGCGCTCAACGGCAACGCCGACAGCGTGTCTATATCCTCTATGCGCGACTTCAACAACCTTAACTATGTTTTCAACGACTCTGACAGCAGTATTACGACCGCAAAACTTGCGCACGACATTTCCGGTCAGGAATTTTACGAAAAACTTGTGTCGGTGCGCTATGCAGCCATAGGCAAAATCAAGACCGTTTCCGGCAATGACGCTGCTAAAACCTTTAGTATTGACGTGTGGAATTCCGCCAACGCGGACAATATCGGCGTCAATGCGATGAATATAGCAAACAGAACCGGAAAAACCTTTACTATTGACGGGAAAAAGCCCAAAGGCGGCAACTCCGAAGGCGGCAACTATGCCATATCCAACGTGGAAGGCGGCGGCAGAGCCACCTACAACGGCGGATTTTTCGGTTATGCGGAGAATGTAGTTTTCAGCAATATCGACATCGTCAATCCGCGTGGTTGGCGCAACCATTACAACAAGGAATTCCTTAGTAGACAAAACGGCAAACTTAACAATATCGCACTCGAATGGCAATCTGTAGTAAGCGGATCGCTCGTCGGCTTAGCGGTAAATTGCCAATTTGACAACGTCCACGCCTACATCGACCCGAGCAAACTTTTGCAGGTAGAACAAATAGACGGCGGAATAGACGGCGATCCGAGAGAAAAAGATCCGAAGACGAAGAACGGCAACAGAATTCCGCAAAATATGAACGAACGTCGTATCGCAGGAACTGTCGTGGGTGGACTTGTGGGCATGGCTATCGGCGACGGCAACGGTCAGACGACGTTTAACAACTGTGCCGCTTCGACGCTTCTTACCACGGAATACTTATTTGCTCCGTCGCAATGCGTCTATGCAGGCGGACTTGTGGGCATAGCCTACGGCGGTGTCTCCATTGTCGACTGCTACGCCGCCTGCGCGCTTAACGGTTACTACTCCGGCGGCTTGGTTGGCGCTACCGCAAGCGGAACTTGGTCGTATCACAACGGAATAGAAAAAAGCGGTACCGCCGAAGGCGCCTTGACAATGACAAACAGTTTTGCGGCGGGGCATATCGACCGTCTTGTCCGCGTAGGCGGCGGCTTGATAGCGTGCGTCGACGACGGAACAAAACTCAATGTCGGCGGTTGCTATTCCGCAGTACAGTGGGACGCTTTGCCCCCCGTTGCTTACGGCACGTTCCCCGGCGACGACAGTACATTGAACAAAGGCGAAGACTCCACTAAAAAGAATTATTATATCGCCCAGACCGACCTGTTCTTTCCCGTTACACTCAACGTGGAAGCGCATTTCAAGGTTAATAGCGGCGACGTGATTTTTGCAAATAACCCAAGCGGCATTCCCTGCACGGCTAACCAACTTCGCACATATTTGAATGCGACAGATGGGTATTACTCTGCGTACACTGCTCGATGGCGCTACACTGAAAGTGATGCCAACTCGTTCTCCGACGATGAAAAAAAGGAAAAATATCCTTTCCCAATGCCCAACGGAAACAACAATTTTTGGGGAGATTGGATAAATACCGGTTGCTACAATACAACCGGCGAAATCGCCACAACGACGCCGTCAGTCGTTTTCGATCGATATATCTGCCCGAATTACGTTTTTTATCTTAGTTGGGGAGCCTTTCGTAGACATGTCGATGTGGGAGAGCTTAAAACGAAGGATTACACGGGCTTGTATGTCGACAAAGACCCCACCAACAGCTTAGCGGCTCTGCTGAACGGCAGGACGATCGGTCCGGATACAAAATACGGCTATTGGGCCGTGGAATCGATGACAGATGATGGAGCGCTCATCTACGGGCAAGGTATAAGCGGAGCGACGACGGTGGTTTTAGACGCAGACAAACGAAACTTTGTGCTGTACGGTCCCAAGTTTTACGACCCCGGCTACGATCCTATTGCGGGTTATGATTTTACGCCCGAAGGCACTGGTATCAACTTGGGCGTATCTCAACTCAATTGGGACTACTACGGGTTCTATTTTACCCCCGAGTTCGGTAGCGGCGAAGCCTTTACGGCCAAATACTATGTTCAGTTTGATAACACTGACACACTGACGGGGCTAAATGCTCGCTTAGAAAACGGCGACGGCTACAAACAATTTGTGTACGTAAACGAAGAGACCTTCAAACAAGCGGTAGGCTACGTGGACTTGACATTGCCGACGGGTAGCGGCCAACTGCAACTGATTTGGATTACAAACAGCGACGGATCCGGATACTTCTGGGTACAACCAAATGGAATGGGGGCATAATATGAAACAAAAATTAGGTTTACTTAGCGGCAGGGCGCGCCGCGGTGCGTCCGTGCTGATAGCGATATTGGTGTTTTTCCTTGCTGCCATTTCGGGGACGGTGGCGCTTACTATGTCCGCGTCCAATGCGGGCAGGTACACCCACGAGAGAGATGACCAACAAGCGTATCTTTACTGCGCGTCAGCCGCCAAAATGATATTGAGCAGATTGGAAAATCTCGATGTGGTGTTCAAATCCAAGTCCGAGTCGGCGCCCGTCACCGATGACGAGATAGAAGTAATTTTGTGCAAAAACACAAAGGATAGTGATGGCAATATCATCAAGAGGGAAGAATTGGTCAATGAGAAGGATTTGGATATGTTTTTGGGAGATGCAAACTTCATATCCATGCTGACAGACTATGCGCTTAACGCCGTGATGACGCCCGTTGAGTTTTGCCTGTATCTTGACAACGACCCAAGCCACAAGGTGTATGTGAATATACAACGCTTAGGCGCCAACTTCAATTTCGACTTTTGGGTGGGAAAAGGCAGCGGCAAGGCTTATCAGATGAGTATGTCGCAAATATTGGGATCGTGGGACCAATCCCTGGGCGTCGGAGGCGAAGCGAAAAACTTCCAGCAATCTCAAAAGGATGATGACGATTTATTACTCAAAAAAGGATTCTATTACAAGATATTGCAATTTAACACGAAAGACGCGAAGTTCATTGTGGGCAATCTTGTGTAGGGAGGAACGGACAATGAAACGTATTGTGACCAAATTAACCTCACGACGGGGCGAAACGCTTGCGGAGATACTTGTTGCCGTGCTTATTGTGGCGCTTGCAGCGGGTATGTTTGCCGCGCTGTATTCCGCCTCTATGGATATCAACCTCACCGCGCGCCGAGAGGACGAAGCGTTTTACAAAGCGGTGGGCGACCTTGAAAATATGATCGAATCCGACGATGCCACTACGACCCCGGGCACGCTGTATTACGTGCCGATAGTGGGCGAGACCGAAGAGAAAAAACACGAAGATACCGATAACAAAAAAGAAGTTGAGGTAGGCGTCGTCACTCAGGACGGCATGAGCGGCTACAAAGACAAGGGCACGTCGGGATCGGGCGCTGCCGGCTCGGAAGGAGGCAATTAATGAAGAAACTTGTTTCCAAGCGCGGTTTCACCCTTGCGGAAATGCTCATCGCGGTGCTGTTGCTTGGCATTGTTACGGCAATGGCAACGGTGATGACCTCTGCGGTGCTTAATAACACCGTCACGGTAAAGGAAGTGGCTCAGGCGGAGATACTTGGCAGCGAAGCGTTGGACAACATCCAGGCGGAGCTTCGCTTTGCGCTGGACGTAAAAGTGCCCAAAGTAGAACCACCCAATGAAGCGGCGACAGAGATCACTTTCAGCCACGACGATGCCAACCCGGGTTGTGTTTTGACGCTCAAAGATGGCAAGATCATTTTGAAAATAAAACAAGCCGACGGCAACGTGAGCGAGGATGAACTTTTTGTCGGTGTTTCCTACGGCAATTTGAAGATATCCAAGCTGACCTTTGCTGAAGGCGAAGGCGCAGCGGCAGGCTCGGTAATAGTTACCGTGTACGTTTCCTACGGCGACAACGTCCTTTGGCATGGCTCCGTCTCCGTCCGCCCGATAAACGGTATGGGTAAAGGATAAGCAGCCTCGGCACAATAACAACGCGCCTCGCCCCTGTCAGTAGGGACAATGTTTATTTCCGTATATAAACCGTCCCCGTAACGGCTTGCCCGTGACGGGGACGGTTTTGTACAGTTGCCGTTAATGGCGGAGAAAGAGGGATTTGTCCCGAGCGCAGCAAGGGTAAGCGGAGCGGAGTGAAACGCAGCGAAGCGCTACATCGGTCAAGCACGCTTTTGGCAATCACCGCGCGTACGGATGCTCGCGGTTCCGATTGCAAGCGGCTTTCCCTCTCCCGTAAAAGTTTCGTTTTACTCAACTTTTACGGGGTCCCGAAACTCCCTCTTTCGGAGCGGAAAGCAGGCGATGACAAAGAAGCACAAGAAAAAGGGCGTTATCAAACGTCCTTTTCTTGCGCGACTCAATGCGAGCCTGCGTCGATGGCGGCACGTCGGCATCCGAATTTGAACTATTTGCGTTAACAGACAAAATTTGTATATTTGATTTGCATTTTCCGCCAACAATGTTAAAATAAGTTTATCATAAAATTTTACAAATTCGCAGAGGCACAATGAAAAAGAAAACGCTCATCATATCCGTCACTATCTTGCTGGTGGTCGCTCTGCTTGCGGCCATAATATTCGCTCTCATCCTGCCGGCATTGCGCGGCAAAGACGAAACCGAATTTGAGTTTGATGCAGGAAATTTGGCGATTGAAAAACAACTTTATCCCACATCGCATGGAGGCAGGACTTTTTATGTGGCTGCCGACGGAAATGACATTGACCACGCTGACGGCTCCATAGAAAATCCCTACAACATCGACGCACTCAGATGGTTTACTCGACCGATCAACGATCCTCAATGGAAGGCAAGCCACTTTTTCAAGCCCGGCGACCAAATTTTGCTCAAGCGCGGAGATGTTTTCAAAGCAAACCTGGAAATACATTTTTGCTATGGCGAAAAAGACAACCCGATCACCATTGCGTCATATGGAGACTCGGACAAAAGACCCATCATTGAAATCACCCACGGCGCGGGTCTTTTGGATCTTGCAAACGCCGGATCGGCGGCTGTGATAATTCACGAATGTTCAAACATTGTAGTTCGAGATTTGGAAATCAATATCAAATGGACATCCAGAAGAACTTTCATTTCCGACGGGGCCGGCGGAATTGTTGTCGCGTATGACGAAGTCGGAGAAGACAAATATGAAAATGTTTATATCGTGAACAATGTCATCCACTCCGAGTGCATTGAGTCTGAAAATCCTTGTGATGCAAACACTTTTGGGATCAGACTCAACAGTTATGAACAGACTTATGATTTATCTCCGAACGACTTTGCCCTTACCGGTTTTTATTGCACAGACAACCTTGTATATAATGTGGGAAGGGCAGGAATTTCCGCACAGGGATGGATACAGGAAGACAACATGTCGCAAATGAAATTCACGCTTTTTAACGATGTTCACTTGGACAACAATATTGTGCATGATGTCGGCACGATCGGAATATTTGCCGGCGCTGCAACAGGTTGTACAATGAATCGCAACCTCGTTTATAACACGGGAATGTATGTGTGCGCCGATGGCGAAGACCCGCAAGAAGGCGAAGGCGGACTTATGTCCATATGTCTTAAAGACAGCGAGATCAAATATAACGTCACCTACAACAACTTTCGACAAGGCATTGTGAATGACGGGATCGGCATTGACATTGACTGGAATTGCATGAATATTGTTGTACAATACAACTATGTTTATGCCTGCGACGGCAGCGGCATCGGAACGATGGCAAATTATAATTGCAAAATATTGAACAATCGCGTCGTGGACAATCGCATCATCACAAACCATCCCGGGCAAATTTCCGTGTGCGATTTTGTGCCTTGGGGAAAAGAGGGCGAAACAGCACGCAAATATATTGGCTACAACTCGCCAGATCTTCTAACGGTGAGAAATCTTGAAATTGCCGAAAACTTTGTGTCTGCCGCTCCTCACAATGGTGAAGGCGTCAATCCTGATTTTCCGGGCAAATGTTTGTTTTATGCAAGACGCGGAAACGGCGAAGGCGATTGGAACGGCAACACTTTTCACGACAACCGTGTGGTCTATTCCGGCACCGGCAACGATTTTTACTATAATATGATTGTCAACGAAAACGACGAACTTCAAGCCACCGTCACTTGGGACAAATTCTATAGCAACAAATATTTTGCAAAAGATCTGTCGTCTTTCAATTGCCTGGACGAAACGGCATACGACCACGATGAAAACGCAATGCTTGTTCCTCTTTGCATGGATTTTTCAAGTTGGGCAAAAAGAGATCTCGGCTCGACCTTTGAACATTACACCCCCGACATCAGACCCGGCAAGCCGTCAAATGCGAAAATCAAATTTGAAAACGGAAAATTGAGCCTATCCTGGAACAGATCAGAGGGCGACGTTTGGCATTACAATATTTATAAAGTCGGCGAAGGCGAAGAGACGAGTTATCGCAACTTGCAGGCGCAAACAAAAACCACTTCATTTGACTTTGCCCCCGAAGAAAAAGGCGTGTTCTA
Source organism: uncultured Clostridia bacterium (assembly GCA_947625185.1). Taxonomy (GTDB): domain Bacteria; phylum Bacillota; class Clostridia; order Christensenellales; family CAG-314; genus Fimimonas. The sequence continues at coordinate 139 of CANQNJ010000040.1, read as the reverse complement.
CATCGTCATTCAGCCGGAAAGCAACATGGGCATATTCGGCGAAGCACTGAAGATCAAGATCTCGCTGAAATGAACAAAATATGATGGAAATTTGCAACAAAAAACAACTCGCTTGAACCAAAAGAGTTCAAACGAGTTG
>CANQNJ010000039.1 GCA_947625185.1 uncultured Clostridia bacterium | reverse complement strand
TCTTCAACGGATATTCGCCGAAAAGAGCGCCGTGTGCAGTGAATGACGTTTATTCGTCGCTTTCGGGGGCTGTTTCGGGTCGTTTGGCGGCGGGGGTATCCGGCAGATATTTGATAAGCACACCGCCCCTCTGCAATGCAAACAGTATTGCAGGGATAAGCACGAGTTGCAATATGATCCCCGCCCAGGTGGACGTGAAATTACCCAACAGCTTGGCGCCGAGCGCCGCAAAATAAGACGTCGCGTCGCCCATCATAAAGAACGCTCCCACAAACGCGTTCAATATGCGCCCCGCAACCATCGCGATAATAAGCCCCAATACCGAAGCGAAGCGGTTGGTTCTGGGATTGCGGAGAAATACCCAACGCATAAGTCCCGACACAAAGCCGTACATAGCCAACTCGAATATCATCGGGATGAGCTGCGCGGGGAAGGGAGGACGAGCGCCGCCCGTGGACAAAAAGGATATAAGCGGAGTAACTACGCCGCAGATGAGTCCGAGATAGGGTCCGCACAGCACTCCGCACAACAACACGGGAAAATGCATCGGACTGAACAGTGAGGATAACGCTACGTCTCCGAATGCGTGAAACACGCTTGCAAGTATTACAGCCACTGCGGCAAGCATTGCCGTCGTGACAACATTCAACGTTGTAAATTTTGTTTTCATTTTTACACCTTGGTATTTATCTTTCGCCGTCGGTCAAAGCCGACATTTTGTCTGAAAAACGCATACGGCAAATGCCTTGCGAATCGTTATACGGCAAAGAACCTGTCCGTTTGCTTTCTGATCGCCTCGAAACGCGCGCCGTTGCCCGCCTCGTCCCCCTTGACGGTGATATAGCACTTTATCAAAGGTTCGGTGCCGCTTGGTCTGACGATAAGCTGACTGCCGTCGGCGCTGCGAAGCCGCAACACGTCCGCACGGGGCAAATCGTATTTGGTCTGCGTGAGAAAATCGCATATATCTGTAACGGGAGAATCGCCGAGCCGAGCAAAAGGCGTCTTGCGTATATCGGACAGCAGCTTTTCCTTGACTTCCGCGCCGCTCAACCCCTCGAAGCGGTAGCTGACGGTGCTTTGTAAATAATGACCGTACTTGTCGTACAGTTCGCCGAGCCGCGATACGAGGGTCTTGCCTTGCGCTTTCAGCAGCGCGGCGCATTCCGCCATAAGCAACGCGGCGATAACGCCGTCCTTGTCGCGCACATAAGTGCCTTTGAGATAACCGCAACTTTCCTCGAAACCGAATATGTACCGCTCGGGGCGACCGGCGGCTTCCAACTTGCCGATGACGTTGCCGATATATTTGAACCCGGTAAGCACGTCCCTGACCTCCGCGCCGTAATCGGCGGCAAGGGCGTCCAACATCGGCGTGGTGACTATCGTTTTGACGAGAACGGGGTCGGCGGGCAAGCCGTGCGACGACGCGAGATTGCTCAGTATGTGATCCGCAAGCAAGATGCCTGTTTCGTTGCCCGTAAGCTGACGGTAGTCCTTGCCGTCCCAAACCGCCACGCCCAATCTGTCGCAGTCGGGATCGTTGGCTATCACCAGATCCGCATTGCGCGACAATGCAAGTTTCTTGGCGAGATCGAGCGTTTCGGCTTTCTCCGGATTGGGATACGGACAGGTGGGGAAATCGCCATCGGGAAGAGACTGCTCCGACACCACGGCTACGTTCAACCCCGCGCGGCGCAAAGTCTCGGGAACGACGCGATAACCTGCGCCGTTAAGCGGCGTGTACACGGCGTTGAGACTTTCCAAGGAAATATCCGTAAGCCGTTCCTGCATGACCCGATCGATGTACATTTCCTCCAACAGTTTGTCTGTGTATTGCACCAAATTGCCTTCATATTGCGCAAACTCCGGCAGCGGCTTGTCGAAAAATTTCACCGAATCGATAAAGCGCGTCACCTCGTCGGCGTCCTCGTCCAGAAGCTGACACCCGTTGCCATCGTACACCTTGTAGCCGTTGTATTCCGACGGGTTGTGGCTGGCGGTAACGTTGACGCCCGCGTCGCACCGAAGTTCTCTTACCATAAAGGACAGGTACGGAGTGGGCATACACTCCGGCGTAAGAAATACCCTTATCCCGTGGGAGGCGAGCGTAGCGGAAGCCAACTCGCAAAAGCGCTTGCTGTTGTTGCGCGAGTCGTAGGTGATAGCGCACGAACGATAACCGTGCGCCTCCATATACCGCGCCAAACCCTCCGTCGCGCGATAGACGGTGTATATGTTCATACGGGCGGTTCCTGCCGCCATTATTCCGCGCAAACCCGCCGTGCCGAAGCTCAGTTCGCCGCCGAACGCCTCTTTAATATCCGATTCGGTCATTGCGCGAAGTTCGCTCTGCAATTCTTCGTCCTTTACGTTGCTGCACCACTGTTCGTAATTGTGACGGTAATCCATATTATTCACCTCAATGAAGTTCGTTTACTTCTCCGACAGAGGTCGAGAAGAAATACGTAAGCGCTTTCATCATCGTCTCCGCGTCGTACGAGCCGACGGTCTCGCAGGCGGAGTGCATCGCAAGCTGAGCAAGTCCTATGTCGCACACCCTTATGCCCAACTGACGCGCCGTAGACAGTCCCAATGTGGTACCCCCTGACAGTTCGCTGTTGTTGTACAGGTCCTGATAGGGCAGATCGGCGGACTCCAACATCTGCTTGAAGATCGCGCTCGTCAAGCCGTCCGTGGCGTAATTGACGTGATGTTTTATCACTATGCCGCCGTTGAGACGGCAATGATAAACGGGATCGTGCTTTTCGGGGTGGGCGGGATGCGCCGCGTGACCGTTGTCCGCAGACAGACAAAATCCGTATTCCACAGCCAGACGCTTCTCGTCCGCGGTCATACACAGCCTGTCCGATATGAAATCGATGACCTGCTGCAAAAAGCTCGGCGCGCCCTGACGCGTTCCGCTGCCTATCTCTTCGTTGTCCAGGCACGCAACGATATCTATATTGACGGGCGAGGACGCTATCAGACCGTAAACGGAAGAATACACGCTCGTGAGATTGTCTATCCTCGGCGAACACAGAAATTCGCCGTTGACGCCCGCATTGAAGGCTTCCGTCACGGGCACAACATACAGATCCGCGTCCAACACTCTGTCGCTTGCCAACGATTCGTATAAGGTCTGCGTCGCGTCGCGCCCGTCGGAAAAGTCGTACGGTCCCTCTCCGTCCTGCGAATAAAGGGGCAGCAGATCTTTCTGAACATTGAGGAAAGGCTTCTCGTTGGACTCCCTGTTGAGATGAATGGCAAGGCTGGGAATGACTACATTGTAGTCGCTCTCGGTGACAAGCTGCGTTATTCCGCCTTCGTCGTCCAACAGCAGTCGCCCCGCTATCTTCATCGGACGGTCGAAATAGCTGTAAAGCAATCCGCCGCCGTATTTCTCCACGTCGAGACGTTTGAGACCGTCGTTTTCGATGAGCACGTTGCCCTTGATCTTGAACGACGGACTGTCGGTATGACTGACGGCTATGTTGAAAACTTTGTTGCCGCCCAGACGGAAAGCCACTATCGAACTGCCGTTACGGGTGATATATCCGCTGTCGGGCAGATATTCGCTGTCGAAATTCACCTGCGAGAATCCCTCGTCGTCCAATACGGCGCGGATATTCTCCACCGCGTGATATGCGGTATAGCTTGTGTTCAAAAAATCTTTCAGATCCATATTTACCTCCTTGGTAATTTCACAACGGTATTGACTATATGAGCGGCGTATAATTCGGCAACGTTGATCCCCGTCGCCCGCTCCATCGCTTCAAACATAGCGTTGCTGTTTACTTCTATTATCTTGGGCGGATCGGTGAGCAGCACGTCGACACCGCAATAGTCCAGACCGATGATCTTTGCCGCGCGTTCGCACATATCGGCAACGTCGTCGGGTATCGCCGCGGCTTCGCACCGTCCGCCGCGAGCCGCGTTGGAACGGAAGTCGTCGGCATTGACGCGTTTCATAGCGCACACAGCTTTGCCGCCTATGACTATTACGCGCAAATCCCGTCCGCTGCTTGCCTGCTCATAGCGTTGCAGCAGATACGGTTTTGTCTTTATCTCGTCCAACTTGCAGCGGAGAGACAGCTCATCGTCGCAAAGATATACCTGCTCGCCGAAACTGCCGTAACACTCCTTTACCACGACGGGAAAGCCGAACTCGGCGACAACGCGACGGATATAGCCGTCGTCAATCTTTGCTTCGGGAGCGTAGCACATCGGTCCCGCGACGGTATCCGGCATAAGAATACCGTTATCCGCCAACACTGCGTGAGTAAGCATCTTGTCGTCGCATATCTCGGTGGCAGCTGCACTGTTGAATACGCGTATGCCCACTTTTTCCAAAAGACGCGCGACTATGCGCTCCTTGTCGAAATACAGCACGAAGTCGGACGTCAATCCGCACTTGACGCGCCCGTCCTCGACATACGCCGCAAATCCGTCGTTTGCCGCCGTCTCCGTCTCCACCCCCATAGCGGATAACTCCTCCGCCATACGAGCCGCTTTACGTTTTTGTACGGGATTGACATCATATGGGTTTACCAAAATCGTCCCTTTCATATCATATCAGTATACAATAAATACGATATGACGTCAAGATTAGTAAATATATTGTAAACAAATAAAATATCGATTTTTCCGTACGATTGACGTTTGTACCGCATACAAAAGCTCCGCCGTACCGAAAAAACGCGCGACCGCAAGCAGTACACGCAACGCGCCGCACACGGACTGCAATCGGGACTACGCTTTACCGCAACGCCGTAATTCTTCGCTTAATACCGCGCAAACGTTCTCGGAACAAAAGTTATCCCCGCGCCGCTATCGCACGGGGATCTTGTCTGACAACGCAATCTATGATTCGTCTACCTTGACGGTGAGTTTTACGGGAAATTCACTCATAGGCTTGTCTGCGAGCGAGATCGAATAACCTTGCTTGCGGCGGTACGCCTCGTGAAAGTCGAGCAGGTCGAAATTATATTCCGCTTGCGCGGCAAGAAATCTTTCCGCAACATATCGCGCTTGTTCGGCGACGTCGTCGAGTATGACCTGCGGTATCTCCTTGTCGCCCTTGGCGCTGATGGGTCCGTTGACTTCTTCGCTGTCCGTTCTGCCGTATCGCACGGTAAGCTTTATCGTCACCTCGAAACCGCCCTTGCCGTCGGGGTCGATATTGACGTCTTTGTTCGTCACCTGCACGGTACGGGTCACGACGTCCTCAAAGGAGACAAAAGTCTCCCCGTCGGTATCGGGCAGAAACAACGACATCCCCTTGACCAACTGTTCGTCCAATAGGACGACGTAGCGGTTGGCGCGGAAAACGCATATTTCGCGGTAACCGATATATCCCATTTCCTTGTCCGGCAGTTGAGCGTCCTTGTTGTCCGACGGGACAAAAGACACCTTATTAAGAAAACCGCTGCGATCCAATTCGTTCTGACTGCGGGCATATTGCAGCAAGCTGTTGTTGGTGACGGCTATCTTCTCCGCCTGATCCAACAATGCGGTCGCTATCGCCAGCGACATGCTCTGCGACAGCGCGTTGCCCTTGTTGAAAAATTCTCTCGCGCTGCCCTCGCAGCAACAAATCACAGCGCTCTCCTTGAAGCTGTGATGATTGATAAAGTACTCGGTGAGATCTCCGAAATCCACCGTTTCGTAGTACTCCTGACCCAACACCAACACTACACACTGTCCGAGCGACGCTTCCTTGCCCGTCACCTCGGCGATATTCTGAATGGCGACGTTGATCGTCTCTCCCTTGACAGTGACGTTCTTGCTGAAAGTACCCACCTGTTCGGTGCCGTTGCCGGGAGACACCACCTCCGCGGTGAGTATGATGCCGCCGTTCTCGTCCGCGTCCACGCCCAAACCGAGAATTATCGCGCGATCCAATACGTCGCTGCCCTTGAAACTGCCCGCGACTACCGCCACCGCCGCGACTACCAACAACACAATGCCTATACGCTTGAAATTACTCATGGCACATCTCCGTTTTACGACGAGCCGTCGCCGTCAACAACGGCATCAATAGCGGCAGCACATACTGTACCAACGTAAAAGGTATTACGCCCCACTTGATCACAGTATCCAACAGCTGACGGGTGGATACGAACATCGGCAACGACAGCGTGACAAGCACGATTGCCGCGGCGATCCAATTGAATTTGGCAAAACGTACGCCGACTATCTTTTCCAGACACTTGTACGCGCAGAATATAAACACCGTCACCTTGATAAACACGGATATCAGCCAAATGGACAGCGTGAGCCAATCCCAACGCCCGTTGGCGGTGCTTGCGGCGGAAAACACGCCTATCTTGCTCATCGCCATATCGAAATCGGGCGCAAGATATCCGAACAACGCCACGAAAACGGCGTTCAACGTAATGCACAGCAACGCGCCCACACCGAAAGATATCAATATGGGGGCGAAAACGTGTTTTTTTATCTTGATCCCGTCCATTACGAAATATATGAAAATATAGTCCGAGAACCAGAAGCTGCGCGTATAGGAGGTGAGCAGTATTTTGCCCCAACCCGCTTCGCCTATCGGCAACAGCGCGCCGAGTTCCACCTCCATAAAGGGCGAAACGAACAACGCGACGACGGCTATCAGTATCAGCCCGAAAAGCAGCTGCCCCATACGGGCTATTGCGTTGAAACCCTTTGTCAGGGCGAAAAACGCAAGCGCCGCAACGGGAAGCACATATACTATCCAATTGGCGGATACGTCAAACGTGACGGAAAACATCTTGAAACAAGAACTGAGCAACACGTTGATACGCAACGCGAATATGACGAAAAATATTGCCATAAGCGCCACCGTTATCGGGCGCGAGACGCTCCTGTCGAGAATGGCGGATATATCCATCTTGCAGCCGTCGTTGATGCGTATCGCCCACAGCAAAAAGCAGAGACAAATGCCGTCCCATACAAAGCTGAAAGCGACCGACAGCCAACTGTCGTGTCCCACGTCCCCCGCAAGCAGCGAAGGCAACGTAAGAAACTTTCCGCCCATGACGAGCAGCAAGTACAATAAAGCCAATTGATCTATACTTACGCGATTCTTGTCCATTATCCCCTCCTGTCGTCGTTGTCGTTGGGGATAGACTTGGGACGTTTCTTCATATTGGGTACGGGTATCTGCGCAATCGCGTCCTGCCTGTCCTCGGGAATATCCGGCGCAAATGGTGCAAGAAACGGCGTCTTGTAATCCTGCATAGCGCACAGATATACGATTATCGCCATTGTGGAGAGTATGACGCCGAGCAATCCCATTATGCCCGCCACGAAAGTGACAATAAGCCGCAACAAAGACAATATCAACGTGTTGTCCGGCAGAGTGAACAGCCCTATCCCGGACAAAGCGCCTATCATAACGGCGGGCGCGCCCAACAGACCCGCCTGCACGGCGGCGTCGCCAAGCACGATGGCTCCCACCAAAGACAGCGAAATGCCCACCGCCGACGGCATGCGCAGATTCGCCTCTCTCAATATGTCGAATACTATCAACACGAGGATCATCTCGGAAAGAGGACTGAACGGAATGGCTTCGCTGGCATTGAGTACGGTTATCAGGAAGCGAAGAGGGATTATCTGATAATTGTATACCTGCAAACACACATACAGCGCCGGCAGCAGCACGCTTGCAATGACGCTGACAAAGCGCAGCGCGCGGCTGAGAGTCGTCATTGCGGAATTCTCGTAATAGTCTCCCGGCGCCTGCATATCCTCTACAAAAAGATATGGCAGCGTAAGGACCATCGGACTGCCGTCCACTATTATCGCGATACGCCCTTCGAGCATCTTGCCTACGGCTATATCGGGTTTCTCGGTGCTGCCCACCCTGCGGAACAGAAACGTTTTGTTGACGTCCAGATAACGCGCAAGATAGCTGCTGTCAAGTATGCCGTCCGTCTTGACGGATTGCAGACGCTGCACTACGTCGTCCACTATGCTTTGACGCGTTATACCCTCGATATAGCATACCGCCACGGCGGTATTGGTATATTTGCCCACGGCGAGATTGACTATCCTGAAATCGGGGGTTTTAAGCCTTTTTCTCAGCAGCGTAATATTGACCTTTATGTCCTCGACAAAGCCCTCGCGCGGTCCGCGCATTACCATAGACGTCGGAGGTTCGGCAATGCCGCGTCCTATCACCGTGCGCGTATCTACGGAAATGCAGTTGTCCTGTCCGTCGAATATAAGCGTGTACCCGTTGGTGAAATCCTCCGCCGCGGCATACAGATTGGGCGGCTGTCTCACGCCCGTGCCGGCGGCGAGTTTGCGCTCCACTTCGTCGATACTCGTCGCCTCGCCGACATATGCAAGCGGCTGCAACACAAACGCCGACACCTTGGCGTCGTCGCACATCGTGTCCAGACATACCGCCCGCAGTTTGATACCGCAATCTATCTCTCTGAGCCGAAAGTCGTCCTGTCCGCGCCACAGCTTACTGAATTGATCGAAAGATATCTTCATACCGACAAGTTTTCCGCTTGACGCGCCTAAATATACCCTTGCGGCGACAAAAACGGCATTTTACAAAAAAAATCCCGACTCCGCGCAAAGTCGGATCGGGGAAGTGTATATAAGGTGAAGTTTGCCGCAATGGGGGTTGACGCTTCGACGCGGAGCTTAAAACACCACGCCGTACATCTGGTCGAGGGGTACCGCGCCCAGCGTTCCTCTGCTGTCGGCGGAGTTGCCGCGATTGTCGCCCATGGCGAAGAAACAGCCCTCGGCGACAATGTAACAGTTGTCGATGGAAGTATCTTTGAGACAACCCAAACCCGACGACGCGCTGTCGTCTATCAAAAACGCCTCCGCGACGAGCGTTTCGCCGTTTCTGACGTAATAATCCTCGCAAAGCGTCTCTCCGTCCGCAGTCATAATCGACAGGGCATAACGACCGTCGGGTTGACGCTCGACCCACAGCTTGTCGCCCTCCAACGCCACCACGCGCTTGATAAGTTTCTCATACTTGCCGCCGGATATCGTGTCTTTGCCGCTTGCGAACATAGCCGAAAACTTGCTGTCGACGTGATTCTTGTAAAAAACGACCACATCCCCGCGCTTGGGCTTGGCAGTCTTGTTGACGCGCACAATGTCCTTGTCGTGAAAAGTGAGTTCGCTATCGACGTTGACGTAATAGGAATTGGTCATAGAATCTCCGCTGACCGTTATCTTGCCGAATACAAACGTGCGCAGTACTACCGCGACGGCAAGAACCGCCACAAGTACCCACAGTATGATGTCGAACGCCTTGCTCCATACGCCGCGAGAAGTTACGGTGACGTCGCCCTTCGGCGCGTCCGGCTCGATCCGCGCGGGTTCCTCCTCGACAAAGCCTTCGTCGGGGTCGTCTTCTCCGACAAAAACATCCTCGTCCGTCAGATACTTGTCCTCTTCGGAATGAGATATCTCTTCCTCGCAGGAAACGTCCTCCTCGGGGTCGGATTCACTATTATTATCGGGTAAAAAATCTTCGTTATTTTGCAACTTTTATTACCTTGAAAAATTTATCGCTGTCCAACATAACGACGTGACCGCAGTTGTCGCACTTGATCTTGTAGTCCGCTCCCACGCGCACCACGGTCCAACTGCTGCAACCGCAAGCGTGAGGTTTGCGCGTCGTTACATTGTCTCCCACATTGTATGACGTCATACCAGGAAAATGTTATTTACCAAAAATTCGTTATCGGCGTAGATTACCAACATCTCCACCTTCTCGGAATCCAACAATTGCTTGCCGTCGCCCTCTCTGTGAAAGTTGATTTTGTCAAAGGCGACGTGTTCCCACTTGCCGTTGCCCGCAACCTGCGCATACTGACTGTACTGCATATTAACGTCGCCGAACTTGGTCACCGCCACAAGTTTGATCTGCTGCCGTACGGTGCAGTAAACGTCGAACACTACCGTAAAGGCTTGGTTGATACGGATACTCTTGTCGTTGATGGCAAATGTGGCAAGCGCTCTGCCCTTGGCACCGAGAATATTGAGATAGCCCTTGTCCAATTGGGGTTCGAGGTCCACGTTCCACCAGCTGCCGTCCGTAACCAACGGAACGAGCGTTTGCTTGCCCGTGCCGCTGAAAATGATATTCAACGCCTTGATGACGTTGGCAGCTGCCACCTTCTCGGTAAGCAACAGCGTCGACGACGACACGTCGTCCTCGAACGTGGCGAATGCGGCGACGTTGCACTCTTTCTCATAGAGATTGAGCTTGGCAACGTAGCCGTTCTGCCCCTGCGCAAGGGTTGCCTTGGTCCAATGCTTGGCGCGCGATTCGGCGTCGGTGCAATACCACAAAGAGGTCTTGTTGAGGGGATGATCCGCCGTGACGGATATGCAGTAATCTCCGCTGTCGTTGCGGAAAGATTTGATCTCCGACTTGGGCTTTGCTTCGTAACCGCGAAGCCACGCAAGCACGCCGTCGGTATAACGCTTGGGAAGGTAGTCCATACTCGTGGGCAATATCAGCAATCGACTTTCGGCGTTGAGTCTCATCATGGTTTTGCTGGTCTGCACTATATCCACAAACGGACTATTAGCCGAATTGACTACGTATACGGGCACTTTTATCTGTTGAGCGTACGTCTGCGGAGCCAATCCCAACGTCCATTGCTGACGGCGCGTGTCGTAAGCGATATGCCGCTCCAACTCGTCTTTGCCCGCGTCCAATACGTTCTCGTCATTGCCGAGTATGGGAAAGTTGCGGTACAAATTGCCGAACAGAATGGCACCGTTGGTCACTCTGGTCTCGACGCCCAATACGATGATGCCTACATACGCGCCCCTGCCCTCCGTAAGCACCGATACCTGAGAAACGCCTTCTTCGCCGAGCAAATAGGTGATAGCCCTGCGGCAGCTCACGGTGTATTCGTAAAGTTTGGTTTCGCGAGCGGTCTCGGGTATCTCGAACATAGACAAAGCGTCCGCGTCGTTGCAATACAGTATTTCTTCGGGATAAACGGTGTGCAAGCCCTTGACGCGCTTGCCCGCCAAATCCACAGCCATCGCCACGAACCCTCTCATAGCCAGATCCCTGAGGATATTCATATCGACGGGGTGGGCATAATTGCCGATCACAAGCACGGCGGGCTTGCCTTCGGCGGTCTTTTTGTAACACAACACGGCAAAAACACGGGTTTTCGCTCCGCTCGGAAGCGTCCTTCCCGTGAAATAAAGCTGCTTGGTAACTATACCGCCCTGTTCGGAGCGCTTGATCGGGTCGATATCCAATTGTTCTGCCGCGGGATCGAAACTTTCCCACAGCGTCCGAGATGTAAGTACACTTTCCATAAATTTCACCGATTGTATTGTAACACAAATATTTATTTTGTCAATTGGTTGAAGATACTACTTGTGATAGGATATATTATTCTCTATACAGCACGCCCGATACAGTTGTTCGCACAGAACCGCCCTGAACAACTGATGAGGAAGCGTTATCCTGCCGAAAGAAATACGCGCGTCGGCTCTGCTCTTGACCGCCTCGGACAAGCCGTTGCTGCCGCCTATCACAAAGGTTATCGCGGAATAGCGCTGTTTCTGCTCGGAAATAAGTTGGGCTAACTGCCGACTCGTGACGAGCGTTCCGTCGATATCCGTTGCGACGACGTACCCTTCCGACTTGGCAAGGATTGCCTCTCCCTCCGCGTTCCTGACGCGCTCTATCTCTCCCGCGGTCTGCGCACCGCGGCTGAGGCACTCCTCCGTTTCGACAATCTCCACCTTGGCGAAGCGGCTTATGCGCTTGACGTATTCGGCGACGGCGTCTCTCCAATAACTTTCTTTCAACTTGCCGACGGCAACAATTCTGAATTTCATACCAATAAATTACTCACCCACAGTACGGCGCACACTCCCGCCGATACGCACATTGCAATGACGCTGTTGTTGTCCCATGCCGTTTGCCGCTGCGACGCATTCCAAACGCTCTCGGTAGTCTTGACGTAACCCCACAAGGACAATGCAAACCCCGCAATGCCGGCAAACATCAATCCCAACACAACGCCCGTATTTGCAGTCACATCCCAGAAAGAATCCGTGCCGAGCGCCGTATAGTTGAGCGCGACGACAAGGGCATTGTTGAATAAATGCGCGGCAATGCCCGTCCACAGACTGCCGCTGCGCAATACCAACAACGCGAGAAAAGCCCCCAACACAAATTGATGCACGGTCTGCGCGGGATTGGCGTGGAATATAGCGAACAATCCGCCGCACAACGCAAGCGCGGCAAGTTTGTTGTCCATAGAAGCAAGAGACCGCGCGATAGTCCCGCGAAATATCATCTCCTCGCAGAAAGCGGGCAAAACGGCGGCGACTACTATCAATCCGACGAGATCGTCCGGCAAATATACGGCGGGCCTGTTCAATCCGACGGCTTCTATCGCGTCCATCAGCATGCCGTTTATCGGCATCATTGCAAATATAAGGCAGCTTATTGCCAAAAATCCCCACCCCATATGCGCAAGACGGGGCTTGACGTTAAGTCCGGACGCGGCAATCGGATTGACCTTGGCTATCGCCGAATATATAAACGCCGACGACCCGATGGCAACCGTGTATATCGCCTGCATCAGCCAGAATCGCCAACCGTCGGCGTTAGCCCCGAATATGAGCGTCAAAACGAGACTTGCCGTCACCATCATACCCACCGCAACGGCGAAGGAAAATCCCGCGTCTTTCTTTTCGTAATTCAATCTAAGCATACATCAAACCCGTTCTCGTATTGATTGGCGACATATATGACGATATCCCGTCCCTCTACCAATCCGCAGTCGGCGCAAGCCTCGACTGCGGCTTTGAACGCCAATTCTTCCATATTGTTCTTCTCCGACAGGTGAGCGAGTATCACCGTGCGTACGGAGGAATGAGCAAGCCTCCTCAAAACTTCCGCCGTCTGAGCGTTGGACAAATGTCCGCGCGGAGACAAAATACGCCGTTTGAGAGGGTAGGCGTATTCTCCGTTTATAAGCATTGCCTCGTCGTGATTGCTCTCCAACATTACGGCATTGCAATCGCGCAAAAAGTCCGCCAATGCGCCGTCGACGCGCCCCGTATCCGTAACGCAGGCAAAGCGCGAATCGCCGCAAATAAACTTGTATCCGAAGCAGCAAACGGAGTCGTGACAACACTCATAACGGCTGACTGTCACATCGCCTATGCGAAAGTCGTCCGCAATACCCGTCACCTCGGAAGAATAGGCGCGTTGCGCGATCAGATCTACAATGCCCTGCGGCGCATAGACGGGCGTATCGGTACGCCTGGTCCACATCGGCAGCGCCGCTATATGATCGGCGTGTTCGTGCGTGATGACTATGGCGTCGATATCGCTCGGTTCAAGTCCGCGCTCGGCAAGCGCCTCGACCACGGATCGATAAGTAAATCCGATATCCAATAGCAAATTGACCCTGTCGGACCGTATAAGCGTGCAGTTGCCCTTACTGCCGCTGAATAACGGCGAAATCTTTAACATACAAAATATTATATCACAAGACGCCCGAATGGACAACAATTATC
>CANQNJ010000038.1 GCA_947625185.1 uncultured Clostridia bacterium | reverse complement strand
CCCGATGAACCTGAACAACGGTTAATTGGCGGGCTTTTCCGCCGCCTTGATGACCTTATCACCCTTCATCAGTGTGAATAAATATAATTAAAGGAGAAATTTTATGAACAGAAAAAATGAAACAGACGAATTGTTTTGCGATTACTTTGAACGTTGGATCAAAGTGTACAAGGAGGGCGCAATACGAAAAGTTACAATGTGCAAATACGAATTGACGCTTTCTTGGTTGCGGAAACTTATACCCAATCTTAAACTATCCGAGATGGACAGAACAGCATATCAAAGATTGTTAAACGACTACGCAAAACATCATGAACGACAAACAACAATGGATTTCCATCATCAATTAAAAGGGGCAATTCTTGATGCCGTAGACGAGGGTCTTATGCAGAGAGATCCCACGCGAAAAGCCATCATAAAAGGGAAAAGCCCGCGTCAGAAAAAGCCCAAATATTTAAGTCAATTTGAATTGCATACATTGCTTTCTCGGTTAGATCTCCAATCCGGAATAAATTGGGATTGGATGATACTTTTGGTAGCAAAGACGGGGATGCGATTCTCAGAGGCACTTGCTATCACACCGAAAGACTTTGATTTCACTCATCAATCCTTATCAATAGACAAAACATGGGATTACAAAGGTGATGGGGGCTTTTTGCCAACAAAGAACAAGTCATCTGTCAGAAAAATACAAATTGATTGGCAGACAGTCGTACAGTTTTCGGAGTTGATAAAAGGCAAGCCTGAAGATGAACCATTGTTTATAAATTGTAAAGTCTACAACTCAACTGTCAACGACTTGTTGCGAAGACGCTGTAAAGAGGCAAACATTCCGATCGTTTCAATTCACGGATTACGACATACCCATGCGTCTCTTTTGCTCTTCGCCGGTGTATCAATAGCCAGTGTTGCACGTAGGTTGGGACATTCCAGTATGACAACAACACAGAAAACCTACCTACATATAATTCATGAGCTTGAAAACAAAGATATAGACTTGGTAATGAGAGCATTATCAAGTTTGTAAAATTACAAAAATAATGGGTGATAAGGTATAACAAAGCGGCCATTTTAGGTCGCTTTGCTTTATAAAACAAATCGAGTTAATTAAAACATGTATCGCATATCAAGTTTCAGAAGTACATCATCTGCAAATACTTCTTTTGCATTTTCTTTCTGCGGTCAAAGGCGGTAGATATTCCGCAATGTATTGTTCGTGCGGTTTCGGATAGACCTTTACCGCTCATAAAGCAATCGAGCGTTTGCAATTCGTCTTTATTCAAGTCCAGAGAGGCAATAATGGCGTCTACCTGTTGCCAATCGCTTTCTTTCATATTGTCTTGCATAACGCTTTCAAACGGCGTACATGGTTCAACATATTCGGGATTATCGTAACTTTCCCACTTGGTAACTGTTCTCAAATCTTCTCGTATCAGTTTGCCAACCACAAAGTAGCACGCTCGCATAATAGTCATTTCCTTTGGCACACCGTATTTTATTACTGTAGTAGTATCGTTTAAGCGACAACCGACATGCTGGTAAAGAAAGCATATCGCTTCCATTGCAAGGTCGTATCCATTTGAAAAGTGGTAGTTGGGATTGTGGTTGTTGTAGAATATATCGCTTATCAAACCACGATACAATTGCGTTATCTTGCTGTGGCAAAACATTTTGTCACTGCTTTTGGCGGACATAAGGGCGATCATCTCACCGAGCCACTTCACATTGTTCTCTGTAATTACTTGCCTTTCATCGATTCTTGTCATTTTCTATTCCTCCGTCAAGGTATTTGCCTTTCGGCAAGGACGGGAGGAGCGCAGCTCGGTGTAAGCTGGTATCTTGCATATCTTCTTGCAGACGTCAACGGCGAAGAATGAGCCAAGAAAAATTTGCATAACAAAAGTGCCGAACAGCATACTACTGCCCGACACTTTACTATTTGCGAATTATACGCAAATTTTTCTCCCGTTGACGCCTGCGAGAGCCGTGCTACAACCAACCACCGAAAGGCAAATATGCGGAGAAATGAAAAGAACGCCACATGTTTACCTCGCAACGTTCGCAAATGACTTTTTATTGTGAAACAACAACTCCAAACCAATCATCGGCATAAAACAATACGAACCCAACAGTATTTGTCGGGTTCGTATTATTCTGTCTTGGCGGAGAGAACAGGATTTGTCTCGGTGCAGCCGAGTAAGCGGAGAGAGCGCAGCGAACGGCGCGCTACATTATTTCAAACTACCGTTCTCGGAGCTTTAAGGCAACAAGCAAAAGGGCAGCAATGAAAAAAGGAAACACCTTGCGTGTTTCCTTTTTTCATTGCAACCAATAAGCGCGGTTGCCGACAATGGCGGAGAGAACAGGATTTGAACCTGCGGAGGCTGTTAACCTCGCACGCTTTCCAAGCGTGTGCCTTAAACCGCTCGACCATCTCTCCATATGAGCGCGTTGCGCTTACGCCGCTTTTATAGAATAGCAAAAATTTGCCGATAAGTCAATAATTATTGCGCAACTTAACAAAAATTTGCGATAATACGCGTCAGCGCGGGTTATGGCGCGTATTCTTGACAAACTCCGTATGCGGTGATATACTGAATAGTACTATTATAATGGGTAAGAGGTGCGTTATGGCGGAAGAAGTCAAAAAAAGAGTCTTTTCGGGCGTTCAGCCGACCGGTAAAGTGACTTTGGGCAATTATCTCGGAGCCATACGCAATTGGACGCCGTTGCAAGAGGCGTACGACTGTCTGTTCTGCGTGGTGGATCTTCATTCGCTTACCGTCGCGCAGGTTCCTGCGGAGTTGCGCAAGAACACGTTGGACCTAGTTGCGCTGTATATCGCTTGCGGCATAGACCCCTCCAAGAGCATTTTGTTCATTCAGTCGCACGTTTCCGCACATGCGGAGCTTGCCTGGATATTGGATACGGTGGCATATGTGGGCGAACTTAACCGCATGACGCAATTCAAGGACAAGTCGCGCAAGCACGCCGACAATATAAATATGGGATTGATGAATTACCCCGTGCTTATGGCAAGCGACATTCTGTTGTATCAGGCGGAGTACATTCCCGTCGGCAAGGATCAGGTGCAGCACGTCGAGCTTACTCGCGATATCGCATTGCGTTTCAACGCCCGTTACAGCGACACGTTTGCAATACCGGAGTGCTTGCTGTCCAAGAGCGGCAGCAGCATCAAGAGCTTGCAGGATCCCACAGCCAAGATGTCCAAGTCCGACGTCAACGACAACGCGATCATTTCGTTGACGGACGACCCCGATACCATACGCCGCAAATTGAGAAGAGCGGTGACGGACAGTGATACGGACGTCAACTGCGTGCGTATGTCCGCCGACAAACCGGGCGTAAGCAATCTGCTCAATATCTACACGACGTGCAGCGGTCTCAGCGTTGCCGAAGCCGAGCGTCAATTCGAGGGCAAAGGTTACGGCGTGTTCAAGGACGCCGTCGCCGACGCGGTGATATCCGTGTTGCAGCCCATTCAGTCGGAGCAAAAGCGCTTGCTTGCGGACAAGGGCTATCTCGAAGCCGTATTGAAACAAGGTGCGGATAAGGCAAGCCGCATCGCGCAAAAAACGCTTTCCAAGGTATACCGCAAAGTGGGACTTATCCCCAAAATCAACTGATGTTTGGATATTTGAACATAGAAAAGGCAAAGCTACAAGAGGAAAAGCAAGGCGTTTGGCAGACGTTTATGTGCGGTATGTGTTTCTCCACCAAGAGACAATTCGGCAATATCCCGCGGCTGTTCATAAGCAACGACGTCAATTTCTTCAACGTGCTTTTCCACGCGGTGACGAATACGGACGTAATCGCGGAGCAGCGCAGATGCTACGGTTCTCCGTTAAAAAAACGCCCCGTTTTGCAGCAGACCGAACTTATAGACAAAATGTCTGCGGCAAATATACTGTTGACATATTGGAACCTGTACGACGATATCGTTGACGGCGGCAACTTCAAGAAGAAGGCGGCTTTCAGAGCCATCAGGCGGGTTTATGCCAAGGCGCGGCTGTCGATGCCCGTATTGGACGATATGCTTTCCGCGCGGTATGACGAACTGCGGCGGATGGAAACAGCCGGCAACGGCAGTATCGACGCCGTGTCCCACTCCTTTGCGCAGCTGTCGAGGGACTTTGCGGCGATAACATTGGGGGACAGATCCGATCAATACGTCGAGACGTTGTGCTACAATCTCGGCAAATGGATATATCTCATAGACGCGTTGGACGACGTAGATAAGGATATCCGGCGCGGCAATTACAACCCGTTCGTCGCTTGCTACGGCATTACGGACGCAAGGGAGTTGTCGGACAAGTCGGAGGACGTGCAATTTCTGATGTATGCCGTGCTGAACCGCGTGGCGATGTCTTATAACGATCTCAATCTTACCAAGTACAACTGCATTTTGCAAAACGTGCTGTATGACAGCATACGCGACAAAACCAAGGAAGTTTTGTCAAAATATGACCCCATATCGGCAAAACAAAGCCGACAGTAAGCAAATTCGACTGCGTAAACACGCAATAAACAAACAATTTTTGGAGAGAAAATGAACTACAACGCTTATGAAATATTGGGCTTGACGGAGTCCGCCACACAGGAAGAAATAGACGCCAGATACAACGAACTCAAAGCGCAGTATCAAAAGGACAGATTTCAGGTGGGAAGCGTCGGCGAAGAGGCTTCGGAAAAACTTCAACAGTTGGAAGTTGCCTATCGCGATATAATGCTGGAACGCAAGGAACAGACGCAGCAGGCGGATATCAAGGACGACGACGATTACGGCGAGATACAGCGGCTGATATCCGAGGGTAAATTGGACGAGGCGCAAGCTCGGCTGGATTCGCGCGTTACGCGCGACGCGGAGTGGCATTACATTCAGTCCATACTGTTTTACAAGCGCAATTGGTTCTTGGAGAGCAAGCGTCAATTGGAACTTGCCTGCGAGATGGAACCGGACAATCAACGCTACAAGCAGAGCCTGGACAAGCTTACGAAGATATTGGCGTCCAATACGATAAGTCCCGATCAATTGCGCACCACAAGCCGTCCCGTGGACGACGGTCCGCGCGTCGGTGCGGGCAACGGTACTTGTACGGGCAATTCCTGTCTGGATTGCTGTCTGTGCAATATGTGCTGCAATTGCTGTATGAACGGCGGCGGCTGCTGATGAAAAGTTCCGCGCGTATCATTGCAATAAGCGGCATTTGCGCGGCGATATCCTGCATAGCGATGTTGTTGACGAGCCTCGTGCCGTACGTTACGCTGATTTTCGGTGTGGCGGCTGCCGTGGCGACTGTCGCGCCCTTGCTTATCGACGGCAACAATCTCGTCTATTCGTTGCTTGTCTATGCCGCATCGTTGGCTATCGGCGCAATAAGCGGCGTATTTATCGGCAACATAGTCGCCGTTGCGCCCGTAGTGACGTTCTGCGTGCCGTTCGCCATAGTCAAGGTGTGGAGCGAATCGTTCAGGATAACGGCGCAAGCGCAGCATACGGAGACGTTGGAGGCGCCTTTTGAGGGAGAAGCGGACGCCGAGGTGGTGCGGATCGAGCTGAAAGGCAAGCGGCGCGTACACCCCGTCGTCAAGTGGGTGCTGTACTATGTGCTTATGGAAGTCGGCATAGCGTTGACGTTGACGGTCACTTGGGCTTTGACTCCCGCCGTGCTTGAAAGGTTCTCTTCCGTCAAATGGCTGTTCTGGCTTACGTTGGGCGCGGCGCAGTTGGCTGTTCCGATGTACGACCTGCTGTTGAGAGGCTGTTTGATTGCCGCACAAAAAGTTATTCGCAAAGTGGTGAAATAGATTATAAAAAAAATCTCAAACGGGGCGTTTGAGATTTTTTTGCTATATCGATTCTTTACAGGTCTTCGAGTCTTTCCACCGAAAGCACGTCGGGATGATCGGACATCAATCCGCACAGTTCGTTGGCGAAGAAATTCTGCTTGGTGTAAATAACCGCTTCGGCGATCATTTTTTCTCCGTCCTTCGTCATCTTGAAGCGGTGGAAACTGTCGCAGCCGAAATGCGAAATAATAAAATCTTTCGTTTCGTCGCTGTACACGAATTTGACAAACAGCATATGTTTGCGGCTCTTGCGCAATACCACTTTGCTGTGCAAAAACATCTGTATCCCGAGTATGAGTATGGTGGACGCAACAGCGACTATCGGCAAACCCGCTCCCACAGCCATACCTATTGCCGCGGTTGCCCATATGCCGGCGGCGGTGGTGAGTCCGCGCAAGTTCTCTCTGCGGAAGAATATAACGCCCGCTCCCAGGAAAGAAATACCGCTTACCACCTGGGCGGCGATACGTTCTCCGTCGCCGATGTCTTTCAGCGCCATAGATATCATCGTAAACAGCGCCGCGGCGCAGCCCACGATAAAGTGAGTCGCCATACCGGCTTCCTTTTGACGGCGGTTGCGTTCTATACCGATAACGATGCCGAGTCCGCCCGCGATCAACACGCGCAGTACGAATATGAGCTGTATTTCCCACCCCGTATAGGCGGGTTCTCCCAAATCGTGACCGAACAGTATCGACATGGGCAGCTCGGACAGTGATTTTGCAAATGCCAAAAGATTCATTTCTTATGCCTCTTTTTCGTGAGTTTTACAATCGTCATTGTATTCTATCACAATTCATATGTAATTTCAATACAAAACGGCAAAATTTTTTCAACAAAAAAGTTTCTCTCGTAAAAGAGAAACATTTCAGTACTGTGAGAAGCGTCGTGGCGCAGAAGTAAATGAAACACAAAAGTCGACTTACAAATTAAAGCGGAATTTTGAGTATGCGGAGATGCGCGCGTCGCGCATAGCAGCGAACAAAGCGAAAATTCCGTTGCAAGCGGCGACCAGCGCGGCGACGGACGGGATACGTGCGGTTTACTTGATATTGAGGCGCTTGTCCTCTCCTATCAGCTGCGCGACGAATATCGAGCTGCGGTCCACCAATCTGGAAAAGATACGTTCGTCGTACCGTTCGCGTATTTCCGTAAGCGTCAGGTTTGTGGAAATGAAGGTTTGTTTTTTGCGGACAAGCCGCTCGTTTATTATCGCGAACAGATACGGCGCGGTGACGTCTTTGTATATCCTCTCCGAGCCGAGGTCGTCGATGAGCAAAACTTCCACGTCTATGTATTCGTTGAGAATGGCTTCTCTCGCCTCGTTGCCTTGCAGGTGCGCAGTCATCATGTCGCCGTTGAGCGTAAATGCCGTAACGAAACGCACGCTTCTGCCCAAAGCGGCGCACAGATTGGCGCATGCGGTAAGCAGATACGTCTTTCCCGAGCCGACGTTGCCGGATATCAGCATATTGGGTTTACCTTCGCGGCATAACTTTTGCGCGCGGTTGTACACGGCGACGTTGTGACGGTCCGTTTCGGCGCTGTTGCCGAAGGTATAGTCCTCGTTCATAAGGTCGCTGTCGGCTATGATGAGCCGTTGCAATTCTCTTTTGAGACAGTCGCATTGCCGTCCGTCGACGTAACCTCTGTCGTTGCATTTCTTGCAGCTGTATTGCGGCACGAGGTCGTTGGGAGAAAGGTGCAGTTTGCCGAGCAGTTCGTCCCGTTCTTTTTCCAATTCGGCGATACGATCTTTCAATTCGTCCTTGCCGCCCATTGCCAGATCCACCTGCGCGGCGCGCAGTTGAGTCTCCAACGCGTACCATTGTTTGTTTGCGCGCAGGCGTTCAAGCGTGATTTCGGCTTTTTCTTCCGCGGCGTTGCGGCGCTCTTCGAGTATGCGCAATGCGCTGTTGAGCATTTGTTGTTTGTTCATCAGTCCTCCGATTCGTCCAATGCGGTAAATAGCGACATTATCTGCTCGTCGGTGTAATGACGGCGTTGTATATCCGCGCCTATTATGGCTTTTTGCGCGGTGGCTGCGGTATTGAGCGCAAATTTCATTCTGTGGTCCGCCGCCTGCTCGGCGGTGGAGATCCCGTGCTGCTTGAAGTCGGCAAGCAATGTGTTGACGTAGGATAGCGGACTTTTTTTGCCGGCGGCAAGCTCCGCCGCGTAGTCGATGAGTTCCTGCGGCATATGCCATTGATCCGTCCAGGTCCGATACAAAACTCTGTCGTTGGACGTGGTGGCTCTTGCCAAGCCGCATTTGCGCAATACCGTTTGTATCTTGTCGTCGTACATCGCCAATTCGTCCAGATATTCTTCCAACGAGGCGAGATTTACGACGCCGTTCTTGTACAGTTTGTCTATTATGGACGCCACGCCGTTAAGCGTTCGGATACCGCTTCTGAAACAGTATCTGGCAACGGCGAGCAACGTCTCGTCGTCATAGCCGCGTCTCAACCAGGGCACTATGTATTCCTCCACGACGCTGTCCAGACTCTGATAGTAGACTCCGATAGCTTTGGTAGTTGCCCGCGCCAGATCGTACAGACGCGTTTTTTCCGTTTCGTAGTCCTCTATCTCTTTGACGGACAGCGCGCCTTTGCGGTAGTATTCCGACAACTTTGCGTCCAATTTGTCCATTCCGCCTTTTTCGCAGGTTTTGGCGACGGCGCATATCACGTCGAGGGCAAAGCCGTAGTCTCTCGACCATTTCTCGTAGTACACTCTGTCCCGATAGTCTATGTGCCTGTTGGATTTTATCGCCTTGAATACGATTTTTAGATCGTCGTCGTATTTCTGCTGACTGCTAAGATTGTCCGTAACGGCGGCAAGGGTGGTCGCGCCCTTTATCAATTGGTTCCGCGCCACCGTAAGTATGTATTGATAGGATATGTCCTTTCCTTTCAGTTCCGCGCAATACTTGGCGACGTACACAAGCGCCTCCGGTTGGAAGGTGGTGTCTTCGAGAAATGTGTAATATGCGTCGTATTCGTGAGGGGTGATCATTCTGCCCTCTATTACGGATTGGATATTGGCGGAAAAACGCGCATATTTAGAGGGCTTTATCTTTTTGAGCGTGCCCGCATTGTTGCGCAGCGTGTGGTAAAGTATCTGCGGCGGATTGCCGTCCAACACCGTAACCAGCCCGAGTTCTTCCCAATAACGGAATGCGGCTATTACCTCTTCCTCCGACAGATTGAGCTTGGCGGCGACTGTCTCGCGCGAGTTGTCGTCCCCGTCGCTTTGCGAAAGAGTCAATCCGAGCAGATAAACCGCGACGCATTTGTCCGGCGCCTCGGGCATATAGTTGATAAAAAACTTGTTTTCAACGGCGGTGTATCCCGTATCGACAAATTGTTTTTCTCTTATACAAAAAGCCATATTTACCTCTTTTGTCGGCAAACTGTTGATTATTTTTGTTAGCTGTTATATAATTAAGGGTAAGATTACGACGCCCGAACGGCGGAATATCCGTGCCGCGACGAGACAATTTGTATTTTAACACAAATCCTTGTCACAATCAACAGATTTTCCGATAAATACGGGCGCAAAGCAATTCTGTCGGTAAGGAGTACCAAATGAGAATAGTCAAGGTTGTCGCAACCGACCCGCATACCAACGAAAAACAGATATTTACATTCGGAACGTCATCCGACGCCAAGGCGGTAGTTACGACCCGCGGCGGCAGGCTCGGCAACTATCTGGAATTTTGCTTCGAGCAGGCGGAGTGTACGCGCGACGTGGAGACGGAGTTTTTCGTAAACGGCGAACAATACAGCCTCAGCCGTCTGCACAACGACGACGGTACGACGCGTACGGTATTGAAGAAGCTGACGGACGGGTCCTATCAGGTGGTGGCGCGCGCTCGCGCGTCGGAGTATATCGAATCACTGATAGGTACTTCCGTGTCTCCGCTGTTGCGCCTCGGTTATGTCAACAACAAGGCGGTGGAGTCTTTTCACGGAGATTTGAAGAAGTTCGATGTGATACGGCTGCTGTACGAGGTGCGCGACAGCATTGACCGCTACAACGTCGAGGCAAAGGCGATGAAGGACAGCGCGATGCGCCGTTTGAAGAAATACGCCGCCGACGCCGTGCCCGCTTCTCCCGAGGATCTGGACTCTCTCAATAACGAATTGGACACGTTGGTGCGCGACATAACCGTCGCCACTGCGCAACTCGGCGAACTCAAAGCAAAGCAAAACGTCGATTCCATCCGCGCAGATATCAAGGTCCAACTCAATGACGCGCAGAACAAGTACAACAAATTGATCTCCCGACAGGCGGATATCGAAGAGGCTCGCGCCAAGGTCAAGCTGCGCGACGATCTGGAACTGCTCATACCCAAGGTGAGGACGTTTAAGTCCGTCATCGAACAGCGCGATCAGTACGAGAAGAGACGTTTCGAGATAACAGGCGAATTGGAGTGGCAGGAAAACGAACTTAGCGGCGTCCGTCAGCAGTTGGAAGAGAAGAACAAGCAATACGCTCTTACGCAGGACAAGCGCAACCGCATAGAGTCCATCAACAACGAACTCAACTACATCGCTTCGCTGTACGAGAAGAACAAAGCGCTCAACGAACAGCTGCTCGAACTAAACGAGAAACAGGAACGTCTGACGGCGGAGAAGGCTCTGTACGCAGACCGTCTCGCTCAGGTGGAAAAAACCATCAACGAGGTAAGAGAGGACCTCGACGCGTTCAATATCCCCGCGCGTTCCGTCGGAGAACTGCTGGAAGCGGTGCGCGTGGACGTCAAGATAGACGAGGTAAACGCGCAGATAGAGAAACTTACGAGCGAATTGGCGGTCAAGGACAGCCAGATCGCGGAGAAAGAGAGCAACCTGGTGGTGCAGGTCAAGCGTTTCCGCGCCGTTGCGGAATTGGACCGCACCGTCACCCCGTTCAAGGCGCGCGAGACGATTTTGCAGGTATTGGATACCAAGTATTCCAAGCTGGATACCATCAACCTCTCCCTCAAAGAAAAACAGCGCAATCTTGAACGCGCTCTCGAAGATTACAAGTACAGGCTTATTCAGTTGGAGCAATCGCGCAGCCGACTCGAATCGGAACGCGACAAAACGCTTCTGCGCAAGCAGGAAGAATTTAAGCGGGAAGTATATCTCAACAGTCAGAAAGTATTCAGCGACGACGCGACGAGCGTCTTTGCCGTAACCGTCAATTTCAACGATCGCGAGGTAGAGGCGCTCAATCAGGAGATCACCGCCCGCAATCTGGATCGCGATCTGCTGTTGGAGCGCGCATATCAATTGGATGGCTCTATCAAGGAGATAAAGCGGCATATAGAAATCAACTCCGCAGAGATGGAAACGCTCCAACGCGAGAAGGACAACATAAACCGCAGATACAACGAGATAGTCTCGCAGAATACCAACGAAACGGTATTCAATTATCTTAAAGCGTTGAGTTCCGACAACGGCACCAAGTACCTGCTGGACGTTCAACAGGATGCCGTCCGCAGCGAGGCGGAGCTTGCGGAACTCAAACGTTCCACCGAGTCGCTCAGGGCAAAGGTCTCCGCGCTTAAAAGCCGCCTTGGGTATTTGAGCGAGACGCGCGCGGGCTTTGACGACACTCGCGTTTCCATAGAAAATCTCATCTCCACCAACGACAAATTGAAGGACGAACTGTCCGGTATCGGCGAGAAACTCTCCGGCGCATACGAACAGTACAAATCTTTCACCCGTCAGATGGAGAATATAGAGTCGCGCCTCGACGACGTCAAGGGCGCAATCATAGAGAACGTCAAGACCGTCAAAGTCAACGAACAGCAGATCGCCGAGTCTACCGCCAAGGCGCAGAACTATGCCGGCACCGACGATCTGGAAAAAGCCATTACCAATTTCCGTTACGAATTGGGAGACGTTGAGAGCGAGCTGCAAATGCTCAACGAGTCCGCTCAGACAATGGACAAGGAGATATTCAAGAAACGTCTCGAATTGGAAAAGACTCAATGGCTGTACGACTCCAAATGCGCCGAGTACGAGGAATTGCACCGCGAGTTGCAGTTGGAACTCGATCTCAAAGGGCTGAATGTGGACAATGTCGCGGCTATGGATCTCGATTACAGTGTAGAGGAGCTTCGCAGAGTCATCTTCGACTTCGACACCAAGCGTCAGAGCCTTGCCGAGAAGATAGACAACCTGTATTCGATATTGAAGAACCGCCCCGCCTCGGACGTCTCGCAGGAGGAGATAGATACCAAGCGGCAAGAGATCGAGCTGCTTACCAAGCGTCAGGAAGAGTTGGAAGACCTGCGCGATCGTCAACTTAGTCAATACATCGCGGCAAGCAGAGCGCGCGCCAAGGTGGGCGTGGCTGCGGCGGAAGCCAATACGTTGAACAGCCTCAAAGAAACCATCGGTCACAACGAGATAATATCCGTGCTTATTCAGGATAAGATCAAGTCCGTATTGCTCACGGCGACTCAATATCTCGGGTTCGTCGGCAGCGGAATGAGGCTTGTGGAACAGGACGGCAAATTGCAGATCAAGCAGGGCGATGCAGTGATAGACTACGACGATCTGCCCGACGGGCTTAAAACCTCTGTTTATGTCGCGTTGGTGCTTGCTCTCCCCAATACGGACAGCTCGGAGGGCAAGTGGATAGTGTTCGAAGAGAAAATCAACGCCGACAGAGAATCGCTTGATTCTATGCTGAACAGCGTTGCGGATATCAGTTATGTGGTAAACTTCGACAGGGATACCCCTCGCTTTGCAATGTACGACGAAGATGACGGCGATATTTCCGACGACGAACCGCTTGCGGAAACAGAAGACCCCTCTTCCGAAGAAGCCGTCGCAAGCGAACCGAACGACGTCGAACAGCCCGCAGAAGAGCAACCGAATACGGAGGACGTTTCCGAGGAGGATACCTCCGTCGATACCGTCGATATCGTCGATACAGCAGCGGACGTGCCGCCCGTCGCCGAAACGGACGTCGCGCCGGCAGAGTCGGACGAACCGACAGCCGATACGGCAGCGGAGCAAGTCGAACCGATATCCGACGACGAAGAACAGACGGAACAACCGTCGGTTGAAGCCGAAGACGCAGCAACGGAGCAAGTTTCGCAGCAATCGCCTGCCGAAGGACCCGCCGAGGAACAAGCGGAGCAGCCCGTTTCGCCCGCCGAGGAGATATCGGACGTATCCGACGGCGAATCTATCGCGGACGTTGCGCCTGTTGAGGAGACGTCGGAACCGTCCGTCGAGGAAGTACCGTCGGACGAACGCCCGTCCTCCGAGGACGATGCGGAGAATTGCGCGTCGGAAGATGTCTCCAAGGATACCGTCGATTGATTTTTCGCCCCCATATGGCGTAATTTGACAAAAATACTAATAGAAATGCACCTCTCAAATAAAGCGTTCGACGCTTTCGGAGGTGCATTTTAGGTTCTATGTCAAATGTTGGAGTGAAGGAAGATATGAGAAAGAATAAGCCTGCTTTGCCCCGACATTGTGCCATCCAGTCGCATCGGGTATTCGGTGCAAAAAGGCTTCGCTTCGGGCACGGAGTGCCCTCGTTGCAGATTATTTTGCACCGAATACCCTCGCTCGTGGTGTTACAAGGTTGGGAGAATTATTAAAACCTAGTCGCTCGTATGTCCCCTGCAAAAAGGCTTCGCTTCGGGCACGAAGTGCCCTCGTTGCAGATTATTTTGCACCGAATACCCTCGCTCCGCCGTCGCAGCTCGCCCTTGACATCACCGCTCGCGCAATCAGCGCGGGTGGTACCGCTGTCAGGCGGCTGCTCCTCTCCCCATCAAGTCTCCTTTGTCGACTTGACGGGGACCCCTTTT
>CANQNJ010000037.1 GCA_947625185.1 uncultured Clostridia bacterium | reverse complement strand
TGTTATTTTGTTACAAACAAGACGGAAAGGGTCGCAATGGTTTTACGACCCTACCGATATAAATCACTCGTACTTATTGGCGTATTTGGCAACGGCATTGGAGTATTGTTTGTTAGCCGTTGTGTTGCAGGAATCGGCAAATTGACGATATTCCTTGTCGCCGTTCCAGCATGCGTCAAGCAATTGTCCCATATTGGCATTGGGGATATCCGTTCCGTCTGCCAACTTGACCGATTGACCGGTGCTTGCAGTCCATCTTGCGCCTTGATAACCGGGGACGATCTTGGTGGGTTCCACTACCGCTTCGTCCAACTTGTCGTACATACTCTCTACGCCTTCAACGGGATAAATGTCAAAGTACTTGTTGATGGCGGTCTCGTCGGTGGTCATCGGCAATGTGTTGGGTACGCGCTTGGCAGCGTCGGTGGACTTTGCAGCCAATTCTATACGCTTGGCTATTCCTTCCGGATCATATCCCATCCACTTGGCGAATTTGAACGCGAGTTCGGGATTTGCCGTTCCCTTGTATACGGAAGTGTAGTCGGGGACGAGAATGGAGAAGTTGTCCGTACGCTTGTTGGTGTTTTCGGAATTCTGCACATAG
This sequence comes from uncultured Clostridia bacterium, assembly GCA_947625185.1. GTDB lineage: Bacteria > Bacillota > Clostridia > Christensenellales > CAG-314 > Fimimonas. The sequence goes on along the minus strand of CANQNJ010000037.1, from coordinate 13,569 downwards.
GGGATACCTATAAACTTAATTTCGAAGTCGCCGCCGTTTTGCTTTATCATATCGGGAGCTTCATAACTGTAACCATAACGGAAAGCAACTTTGCCCTGATTCCAGGCGGTAAGCGCTTCTACGCCATTAAATTGATCGGTACGCGTCTCTTCGGAAAGAGAATCGTATGTGTAACCTGCGGAACGTATCGATTTCGTCTGATCCATGCCTTCGATAAATTCGGGGCTGTTGAGATGATATTCGCTGCCGTCCCAACTGAGCATTCCGTAATTGCCGTTGACTGCGGAAGGATACCATTCGTATATCGTTGCTTCGGTATTGAGACCGATAGCCGCTTCGCCGTTTGCCGTCTTCTTTACCTTGCTTATGGTATCGAGAAACCATTCATAGCTGATCTTGCTCGGCAGCGATATATTGTTCTGTTTGAGCAAATCGACGTTTACGAAGTAGCCCAACATGTGCATTGCAAAGGGAACGGCATAGATACCGCTCTTGTAGTGCGTCGCTTCTTCGACTGCGGCAGGGATCTCATTCCAATCGGGATCTGCTTGCGCATACTGCGTGATATCCAAGCCGTATTGATTGTTCAACACATAGTTGGTGTTGCTGATCATAAATACATCGGGAGCGTCGCCGCGGGCGATAGCCGCCTTGATCGCGTCATCGTAACCCGTGGGATAGTTCATAACTTTTATCTTGACGTGGTTCGCTTCCTCAAACGCCTTGACCATCTGGCGCTCTACGGTTTCTTCCGCGTCGGTACCGAGGTTCCAATTGGCATAGACGAGATCGTACTTTTCGTCGCAGGCGGTGATAACCGTCACGGCAGCCGCAAGTACAAGCACCAATGCCAATACGATTGCTAACTTTTTCATAAATGTCCTCCTGTTTTACTTATATTTTTTACATTTTATTCGATTTCTACCATTACGGAGTGTTCGCCGCTGCCGAAGTCGGGCAAAACGCCCTCAACAACGTTGCCGTCTACCGTTATGCGTTTGCGTCCCGTACGCTTGACGGTGATGTCATAGACGGCATTGCGGAACAGCCGTTTGTAACGGAAGCCGCTCCACTCTGCGGGTATGCACGGATCCACCGTAAGTCCCTCGTATGTTGCGCGTACGCCGAGTATCCAATTGACGGCTACACGATGCAGCCACTGCGCCGAGCCGGAATACCAACTCCAACCGCCCTTGCCGAAGTAGGGACTTATCGGACCGTCGGTGTTGCCCGGCAATACATACGGTTCGGATTTGAAAGCGTCGATATCCTCGCCGCGACAGGGCGGGCAGATACCTTTGTACGCCTTGTATGCCGTCTCCGCGTCGTGCATAAGCGCCGCCGCCCACACCGTCCAGGTAGCCGCGTGGGTGTATACGCCGCCGTTCTCTCTCAGACCGGGCGCATATCTGGTGATATACCCCACCTCGCTATCCGGCTTGCAATACTCCGGAGTAAGAAGCAACGATCCGTGTTCTTTAAGCAAATGTTCTTTGACGGCTTTCATCGCCGAATTCTTGCGGCGATCGTCGGTAATATCGGATATGACCGCCCACAGCTGCGGATTGAGGAACAGCTTGCCCTCGGCGTTTTCCTTACTGCCGAGTTTTTCGCCCAGATCGTTGGTGGCTTGCAAGAACCACTCGCCGTCCCAACCGTACCGATTGAAGTCCTCTTTAAGCTGCTTGCTCTTGGCTACGATAAGCTCTGCGAATGCGGCGTCTCCGCGTTGTTCCGCCACTGTTGCGAAACGTCGGAGGATGTAATACAGAAATTCCGCCACCCAGAAGCTCTCACCCTTCATGCCGTGTCCCACGGCAGACAGACCGTCGTTCCAATCGTGAGCGCCCATAAGCGGTATCCCGCGCTGACCGAACATGCCGAAACTGTGATTTATCGCTGCCTTGCAGTGATCGTAAATAGTTGCGTTGCCGCCGTCCAACCAGGGCGCCTCTTCGTCGAGGATAGCGCGATTGCCCGCTTCCTCCATATAGGCAAGAACCGCAAACGGCAGCCACAAGAAGTCGTCCGAGCAGGTAGTCCGAGGTCCCGCTCCGTTGTAGGTCAGCCACCAATGCAGCACGTCGCCCTCTTTGAATTGCTTGGAGGCGTGCAGCAATATCTGCTTTTCGGTAAGCTGCGGATCCGTTTCCAAAGCCACGAGACTGTCCTGCAATTGATCGCGGAAACCGATACCGCCGCTTATCTGATAGTAAGCCGCCTTTGCCCACATACGGCAGGACAACGCCTGGTACTTGCACCAATAGTTGGTCATTACGTCGAAAGCGGGATCGGGAGAATCCACATGCTCCCTGTCGCACAGTTCCGTCCAGAAATTTCTTACCTTGTCCAACTCTTCGAGAGCAGCGTCCACTCTCGCAAGCCGCGCCAGAGAGCGATAATCTTCGCCGTCCTTTGCCGCAAGCCCCAACGCAAAGCAAATCGTTTCGCTGCAATGGGGTTGCAATTCCATATCCACGCGCAACGCCGCAACGGGATCCACATATCTGCCCTGCCTGCCTGCAAGCGAGGAATTGCGCATTGCAAGAGGCTCCGCCTCGTCGCGATACATACCGATGAAACTTTCTTTATCGCAATCGTAACTGCTTGCTTGGCGCGAGCAGGAGAAAAACGCCGTATAAGGATAGTCGTCGTTGTTGTAGCGTCCCTTGCTGTCGGGAAAGCCCCACAGACATTTGTTCGCCACTATCGCATTAAGCCGTCCGTCATAGTTGACGTCGTAAAACAGACGCTGAAATTCTCTGTGAGTGTCATAGGCTATCCCCAACGCCCACTCGAAGTAACCCGTAACGTCCAAACTGCGCGCCTTGCCGCCGACGTTTTTCAACGTAAGCAACGCGTATTCCATAGGCTTATCGCGAGCGACGAATACCGTCAACTCGCTCTCCACGCCGTTCTGAACGCGGTTAAAAACGCTGTAACCCAAGCCGTGACGCACTGTATAGTTATCGTACCCCTTCTTGACGGGGTTGAGAGCGGCGCTCCAATAGCTTCCGTCGCTTTTGTCGCGTATATAAAAGTATTTTCCCCAATTGTCCTTGACTATGTCCTGATACAGACGCGTGACGCGGTTTTGCTCGGCGTTGCCGCGGAAAGAGAAACCTCCGCCCGTCTGCGATACGATCAGCGAATAATCTCCGTTGCTGACTACGTTTACCCATGGTCTCGGCGTATAAGGATCGGTTATTATAAATTCCTTACCATCATCGGAAAATCTTCCATATTTGTTGTCTAACATATAAAATATTTATTGCTCCGTATTCACTAATTTCAATAAATTCACCGCAATAGCACATAATTTGACTATTTTAGTATTATCAATTTAAGTTTAACACTATCAAATTTGATGTCAATACGCTTTTGCCGTTTAATTTATTGAATTTCTATTGAAATTTTGTATATTCAATTGAATTATTGACAAGCATTTTCCGACGTGTTAAAATTTAATGGAAAATCATAGGAGGTGCTTGCAATGGTAACATTGAAAGACGTCGCGGCAAAAGCCGGCGTCGCCGTATCCACGGTAAGCTATGCGCTCAACAACGACCCGCGCATACCGGAAGAGACGAGATATCGCGTACTGCAAGCCGCGCAGGAATTGGATTATTCCGGCAAAAGCGGACGAAAACACAACCACAGCTATCTGAGACAAGCCGTGCTGTGCATAAACTCCATAAGCGGATTGATCTATCCCGAGATAGTCAACTCTTTGAAGAGCGTACTCAACGTGAGCAACTGCGAATTGATGATATATGTCGGCACCAACATAACCAACGTCAAGTGGATGGACGGGTTGTTCGTGCTCAACTCCGGCGTACCCACCGAGGACATCAAAGAAGTGGTCTCGCGACGTATACCCGTAGTCGTAATGGATCGCGAAATAACTTGCGACGGCGTAGTAAACGTAACCCTCGACAACTTCAAGGGGTGCTATTCCGTAACGGAATCGCTCATCAGACAAGGCGCAAAAAGTTTTGCGTTTGTCGGCGGACCGAAAACGTCGTTTGAGAGCAAAAAGCGTTATGACGGATTTTGCCAGGCGCTTGCGGACAACAAACTGCAACGTAAAAACAACATTGTACTTCAAAGCGACTTCACCTACGAAGGGGGCGTGAACGTATCGAGATTTCTGTTGGAGTGCCCCGCTCTGCCCGACGCCATTGTTTGCGCCAACGACGAAACGGCTATGGGCATCTACGATCAATTGGTGGAGAGAAATCTGCAAGACAAGATACTCCTGGCAGGTTTCGACGGGCTGAAACCGCTGACCCACTTCCGTTATGTGACAGCCAAGGCGGAACGTAAACATTGGGGCGCCATTGCCGCTTACTCTATGTTGCAGATGTTCGATCACGTCAGTACGGAACAGAACATCAAGATCCCCGTGGACGTGATCGAATTTTACTGATATTGTCGACTATTATTAAAATGCAGAGGTTTATATGAAATATACAGACAAAACTTTGAACTCGAAACAAAAACTGAAACTCGTAATGGGAAAAGATTGTTGGCATACGGAGGACTTCGACGGAAAATTTTACAGCGTCACCGTATCCGACGGTCCCCTCGGTCTGCGCACCCCCGCATTGAAAAACGGCAACTACGAGGATATGCCCTCCGTTGCCTATCCGTCGATGCAGATAGCGTCGCAAAGTTGGGACGAACAACTTGCTTACAAGCTCGGAGCCGCTCTTGCAAGCGACGCAACGGAGAGAAACGTGGACGTTTTGCTTGCTCCCGGACTGAATATCAAACGCAGTCCGCATTGCGGCAGAAATTTCGAATACGTTTCGGAAGATCCGCTGCTTGCGGGATCATTGGGCAAGCAGTATGTACTCGGTTTGCAAGACAATCACGTCGGCGCCACGCTTAAACACTACTGCTGCAATAACGCGGAATTCAGCCGCATGTGGCTCAGCGCCGAAACGGACGAACGCACGCTGAGAGAAATATATCTGAAAGCGTTTGAGATCGCGTGCGAAGCGAAACCTTGGGCGGTTATGTGTTCGTATAACGTTGTCAACGGAGTGCGTATGGCGCAGAACAAAAAGCTGTTTCAGCTGCTGCGCAAGGAACTCCGTTTCGGCGACGGTCTGATAATGTCCGATTGGGGAGCCGTCACCGACGCGGCGGCATCGGTCAACGCGGGGTTGGATCTCATAATGCCCTATTCCGACAAGTGCGAACAACAACTTAACGACGCATACGAACGCGGAGAAATAGACGCAGCGCAGTTGGACGAATGCGCAGACCGCGTGCTTGACTTTACAGAAAAGTGTCGGGAACAAAGCAAACTGCGCCAAGTGACCGTATCTCGCGAGAAACGGCTGCAAATTGCGCGCAAAATAGAAGAAGAAGGCATCGTTTTGCTGAAAAACGACGGCGTCTTGCCGCTTGCTCCGAACGCAAATATAAGCATTGGAGGCAACTATGCCAATGCGTACATTAACGGCGGCGGATCCTCGTCCGTCGTGCCGGACGAAACGCCCGTATCTTTGTACCGCGCGCTTTGCGATCTGCTGCCTAACGGCAACGTATCCTTCCGCGACTTGTTGGAATACGGCGTATCGGAAGCGCCTCTGCTGCAAATTGAGGACGCCTACGGCAAAGACGCCGCGATCGTATGCGCGGGGTTTCACGATTGCGAAGGATTTGACCGCGCGACGGCTAAACTGTCTCTGACGCAGACCCGACAAATACGCGAGACTGCGCGTAAGAATCCCAAAACCGTGGTCGTACTCTACTGCGGCGCACCGATAGATATGTCGGAATGGATCGACGACGTAGCCGCCGTTGTGTGGGCGGGCTATCCCGGACAAGTCGGCAACCTTGCCGTAGCCGACGTGCTGTGCGGCAAGGTCAACCCGAGCGGCAAACTTACAGAGACTTTTCCTGCGACGGAATTCGACTATCCCGCGCACCGCTGCTATATGGACAGCACCGTGAGCGTATACGGCGAAGGGCTGTTGGTAGGATATCGCTATCACGTCACGGCTGCGCACAGACTGCTGCCCGAGCCTATCGCACCGCCGCGCTTTCCGTTCGGATACGGGTTGAGCTACTCTGCTTATCGCTACGACAACGCGGAAGCAAAACTTGCGGAGAACAGCGTGGAAGTAAGCTTCGACCTGACAAATACGTCGGATCGGGAGGGCACGGAGATATCGCAGCTGTATGTGCGAGAGGTAAATCCGCGCGTATTTCGCCCCTATATGGAACTTGGCGGATTCCAACGCGTGTCGATTGCCGCACACCAAACGCAGCGCGTAAAGGTAAACCTGCCGATGAGAGCGTTTGCTTACTACTCTACTGCCTACGATCGTTGGTTGGTGGAAGGCGGCGCGTACGAGATATACATCGGTACGAATTCCGCCGATACGCCGCTATGCGTTTCGGTGACGTTACCGCGTAAATAAAAACAAGGCGGGGTTGTCTCTTTAAGCGGCAAACCCGTTTTTTATAGTGAAGTTTGCCGCAAAGCGGCAAGTGAAGTACGCGCAGAGCGCGAGTGAAGTATTTCGACGTTCGTCGAAATGTGAAGTTTGCGACTACGTCGCAAGTTAAGGTCGAAGTTTATTAGTAAAACTCACCCTGTCAGACCCCACCACCACCTATCGGTGGTCCCCCTCCCCTTATGCCCCTCAAAGGGGCAGAAAGGGAGGTTGTTTTTATTATACGAATTGACCCACTTGCACTCAGAGCAGGCAACAGCGTACTGTGGTGATTGGCTTTTCGCGCCACATCCGCTTCCGCTTGAAGGGACCTTTTGTCACAGTTGCAGACTTTGTCCCTGTACAAGACTTTCCCCGTCACGGGTAAGCCGTTACGGGGAAAGTGGCGCCCGCAGGGCGACGATAGAGGGATATCCACTACAAGTTTATTGCTTGTATCCCTCTTCCACCTCGTCCTCCCACGCCTTAGTCAGCACCGACCGCGTATGACGCGGTCGGTACCGCTGACAGGCGGGTCGTCCTCTCCCACACAATTTTCGCAAGCTCAAATTGTGCGGGTCTCCTTTGCGCGATCCCCGTCTCCGTAAATTGCGCTTCGCTCAATTGACGGGGACGGTTTTATAGATATATATATATCTATCCAAAGACAAACATTGCTAAATAACAAGTTATTTTAACTAATGTCCTACCGCAACTTGCCGCGCAGCGGCAAACTTCACTTCGGCGTTAGCCGAAACTTCACTCACCGCGAGGTGAACTTCACTTGCGCATAGCGCAAACTTCACCGCGTATATTCTCTCGCTCCGCTCGTTCGGCTGAGCGGACCCCCGACCTAAAAAAGACATCCCTTGCGGAATGCCCTTTTGGTGCTGGTGGAGGGAATCGGACCCCCGACCTATTGATTACGAATCAATTGCTCTACCGACTGAGCCACACCAGCAAATATATTTAGTTTTGAATAACGTCGGTAGGCCCAAGGCTCTCCCGCGCTGCGAGCATAGCTCTTGCGGGCTTTGGCTACCAACTCCACACTGTGGAGATTGGCTTAACGCGTCGCCCCGACTGAGCCACACCAGCAAACATATTTAGTTTTGAATAACGTCGGTAGGCCCAAGGCTCTCCCGCGCTGCGAGCATAGCTCTTGCGGGCTTTGGCTACCAACTCCACACTGTGGAGATTGGCTTAACGCGTCGCCCCGACTGAGCCACACCGACAAATAATAATCTCTGTTTGCCTATTCAGTATATCAAAATATCGTGTAAAAGTCAAAGATTATATTCAATATTTATTCAACAATTTTTTTGACGTTACAAAAACTCGGCTCCGCCGGTAAAAAAACGTGCAAACGCCCGCAATCGTGACAAACAAATTCGCCGTATATCGAATATTGTTTGCGATAATACGGCGAAAGACGTCAAAGTATATATTTTTCTACGGTGCGGATCATTTTTTTGAGTTCGGAGTCGTCTTTCGGGTGCCACTTGACGTGGTCGTCGTTCCATATGCCGTATTCCGCGACGGTCGGCTCGTCGCAATTGTTGCCCAACCATTCTGCGCGGGCGGCGATAAGCTCGGGATCGGTAACGGTTGCCACCGCCACGGCGGAGATAAGATACTTTTCCAATTCGGCAAGCGCCTTGATGTCGTCAACGGGCAAAAAAGTTATCCTGATATGTTCCTGCATATAAGCGGTCACGGCATTCTCCGTGGCGACGTCGCCCTTTTCTTTTTTTTGCAACCACTTGTTGAGTTTCTTCGTATTGCCGATAAGCAGCGAACTGCCTATATGCTTGCGCAAAATACTGCGATTTTTGCTGCTGACAAAGTGATTGAACACTCGCGGCAACAAGCCGTTGGGACTTGTAGGCTCGTGCGTGCCTATCCTGACTATACGTTGCGGCGAGGAACACTTGTCCAACATCACATACAATCCGTTCATAGGCAAAGCGTTCTCGCTCTTGAAAGAAACCACCGCCTTGCCGTCGGCGAAATCCACCGCAGGCGATACGGCAAGCGACTTGTCAAGCAGACGGTGATATATATCCACCGATACATCGGCATATTTGATAAGAAAATCTTCTCTTTTCATAGGTCCTCCGCGTTATCGATATTTTACCACAAAGCTCGGGGCAATGCAATAGTTGCGACATTAAATACTCTTTTATCGCATAATGCGACCGCTATCAACGCGACGTGCGTTTGCTGCGCTTGTTGCGAACCACCACTATCGTTATGTACGCGGCAAGCAACAGCGCGCATGCGCCGAGAAGGATCAAATACATAGACCACAGCGGCATCTGCGTCTTGCCGACGTACAGATTGCCGTCGAACCCGTCCATCAACGCCTTTTGACCCGATTCGGGCAAGCCCTGTCTGCCGAGTTCCTCAACATACCCCTGCATAAAGTGATTGCGCATTATGCCGACGCTGTACGTTCCGGGAAGAACGCAAATAAAATTTCTCATCCCCTCGGCAAATTGCGACAGGGGCATATACGCGCCGCAAATGAAGCCGTACATACTGCTGACAAGCGTAGACACGGCGGAAAGCGCACCCTGGGTGCGGATAAAGCTCTCCACAACGCCCGCCAACAGCGTGCCGAACAGTACGCAACACAAAGTATCCGCCAATATAGACATTACGCTTGCGAACGAAATATACCAACCGACGATTGCCAGATACACAAATCCCACGATAAGAACTGCCAACATAACGGTGAGCGTCACAAGGAAATTGGCGATGAAGTAGGCAAGCGAAATGGTCGTGCCCTTGACGGGAGTCATATTGAGATCGATGAAGCTGTCGTCGATTTTGTCCTGAATCATAACCGCATTGGAGCATATGGCGACGGTAACCGCGCACACGGACATCACCGACGAAAGCAACCAACTGCCGGCAAGTCCGTTGACAACGCGTTCTTCGGCGACAAAGCCGAACTGCGCAAATATGCCCTCAAAAGATTCGAGATACACCGACCGCAAAAAGGTCACAAAAAGCACCAACAGTATCATCGGCGTGATGAGCGATACAAAAAAGAGAAACTTGTCCTTGAAATAGCACTTCATATTGCGAACGGTAAGCGCCGACAATTTTTTTAATTCCGTCATACTATGCCTCCCTCAGGTCCTTGCCCGTCACGCGAAGGAATACGCTGTCCATATTGCCTTTAAGTACTTCGTAGTCGTCGAAAAGTTCCGGATGAGACGCTATTAGCCCCGTCGCCACGGCGGTATTGTCCACATCGATATCGACGAAGTCGCGCTCGCGTCGGACCTTGTATCCCTGCACCGAAAAAAGTTCCGCTGCGGCGTCGAGGTGCGCGTACAATCTGACCGTATCGACGGCAAATGCCGTTTTCAGCTCGTGAGGAGTGCCCTCCGCCGCCTTTTTGCCGCAGTCGAGTATCACGATATTGTCCGCGACAGCCGCTTCTTCCATATAATGCGTGGTGAGAAAAACCGTCAATCCGCGCGTCCGTCGCAATTCGTCGATGACTTTCCACACGGTTTGCCGCGTTTGCGGATCGAGTCCCGTCGTCGGTTCGTCGAGGATCAACAACTCCGGCTGATGTATAAGCGCACGGGCTATATCGACGCGGCGGCGCTGCCCTCCCGACAGTTTGCAAAGAGGGCGTCCGACGATGTCTTTAAGCCCGAGCAGCGCGTCCAACTCGTCAAACCGTCTCCGAAAAGACGCCCCGAATATGCCGTATAATGCCGCACGACTTTTCAGATTGTCCAAAACGCTCAGCCTTTTGTCCAAAACGGAGTTCTGAAAAACAATACCCAATTTCGACTTGACGCCGCTTGCGTATTTGTCGACGTCCTCGCCGCAAACCGTAACCGTGCCGCTGTCCTTGGGCAAAATGCCGCTGATGATGTTGATAGTTGTGGACTTGCCCGCGCCGTTGACCCCGAGAAAGGCAAAAAGCTCTCCCTCCCTTACGCAGAACGAAAGGTCGTCCACCGCCTTGACGTCCTTGAAAGACTTGCACAAATGATTGATCTCAATTATCATTGTTTCCTCCGATAAGCCTGTCCTTGATGGCGAAAAATTCCTCTGTAAGCAATTTGCCGACGGTATCCCAATCCCAATCGAGATAGCCCGTTGCGTACATTGCGGCTATGCCGTGAACATACACCCACATATGCGTGTGAATACGCTCCGCCGCCGACTCGTCGCACCCGTACCGCACAACGCGCATCGCCTCACGATGAAATTGATACGCGCTTGCACCGCCGTCTTGCTCCCGATCGCGATCGCGCATAAACATATATTTGAAGAAGTTGGGACGCTCCTTGGCAAAACGAATGTACCCCATACCGCTTGCCTTGTACTCCGGATACCTGTCGGATGCAATCTCGTCGGCGATGTACTTGTCGTAACACGACTGTATCTCCTCCGCCACTGCCGCTTTGAGCCGGTCCAGATTGTCGAAACACAAATATATGGGCTGCGTAGAACAACCGCAACGCGCCGCGACGGATCGCGCGTTCAACGCTTCCATACCGCACTCTTCAACCAAATCGACAGCCGCCCGCACTATTGACTCTTTCGATATTTGTTTCTTTGCCATACTCTCCAAGATAAATAACAGACGTTATTGATAACAATTGTTATTTTATCAAAAACAAAAGAGAATGTCAAGCGGAAAAATCGGAAATAAAGGTGAAAAAATGAGCAAATTGGAATCAAATGTTGACGGGTAATGAATACAATGATATAATTAGGTAAAAAGAATTACGAGGTAGTTATGAAAAAAATTGCCGAAAAAATAGCGCTTGTTGCGCTTGTGTGCATAACATTCGTATTTGTGTTGCTGACCGTGCTGTACGCTACGGGAGTGATACCGCCGTCAAACGGAGCAGACAGCGCCGTCGCGATAGTATTGCTATCACTGCTTGCGGCGATGTATCTCGGCGTATCCGCGTATCTGTTGGTCGTCAACTTCTCCGAGATATTCTATGTCAAGCGCATATTGCTATTCTACGACGCAGAGGGCACCACGCGCGCAAGTCACAAAGTGGTAAAAAACATTATCAAAGGCTGCGCAAAAGAATTTCCTCAATTGAAGATAAGACGTTGCGTATTTCACGTTGACGACAAGATGGGCATAGTTGCCAATATCTCGCTTGAATCGTTGGTTGCCGAGGACATCGCGGTTTACGTCCCAAGACTGAAATGCTTGATAATAAAGAGCTTCAACGAAGCGCTCGGGCTGAAATTTAATGCAATCAATTTTGACATAATCAAGCTGATCAAGAAATATTCGCCCGCCGATACAGACGTGGAAAGCGCAATGCAAAGCGCCGCGTCAACAACAACAGTCGAACCCGAACCGACCGCCGACGACGATGATGAAAAAAACGACCCCGCTTACGACGATATAATGAAAGATAGAAATTACGACGACTACCGCTCGGACTACACCACCGATTACCGATCCGATCACAAACAAGACGATATCGCCGACGGAGAGGATAAAGATTTAATCGATTTTTAATAAAAAGATTTATTGAAGCGACTTGGGTCGCTTCTTTTTTTGCTAAAAATGAGGCTTGGAGAAAAAGGTGAAGTTTGCCGCAAAGCGGCAAGTGAAGTAAGTCGCATCGGGTATTCCACGCAAAAAGGCTTCACTTCGGGCTATGCCCTCGTTGCAGATTATTTTGCGTTGGAATACCCTCGCTCCGAGTGTTACAAGGTCCCCGACCGCCCACCCCTGTCCGCAGAGAAACGATTTGTTACAGTTGCAAATGTGAAGTTTTGCGGTTACACCGCAAAGTTGTGGTAGGAACATTAGATACAGCGCCCCGTCAATCCCTTCCGCCTCGCAAGCTCGGCACCTTCCCTTATCCCCCGTCGGGGAGAAGGGAAGGTTTTATAAGCCGATATGAAACGAGTAACCTTCGGCAGGGTGGGTGTGCGAAAGTAAATTATAAAAACTTTATTTTTATTTATTTCATAGTATTTAATCCTTCACAAAATCTTTTTTACCCCGTTGAAAGGCATAAGGACGAAGTAATAGAAAAACTATCTCATAGGGTGAATTGCCCACTATCACTCAGAGCAGGCAACAGCGCACTGTGGTGGTTGACTTTCCGCGCCGCGCCCCACTCCCGTCCGCAGGGACAAAGTCGGAAAATGCGTATATAAAACCGTCCCTTCGGCGCGCATGGATTGTATTGTGCAATAAAGATATTGCGCCTAAGGACGAAGGACGAAAAAGGCAATCTCCACGGTGTGGAGTCGCCCGTCCTGAGTGCAAGGATGCGCTATTCCTAAGGCGCATCCGCAGCATTGGGACCGTCGCACGACGGTGGAAGGGACTGATAGGAAGAAAGTGAAGTTTTGCGGTTACACCGCAAAGTTAAGGTCGAAGTTTAGCAAAACTCACCCTATCAGACCCCACCACCACCTATTGGTGGTCCCCCTCCCCTTATGCCCCTCAAAGGGGCAGAAAGGGAGGTTGTTTTTATTATACGAATTGACCCACTAGCGCTCAGAGCAGGCAACAACGTACTGTGGTGATTGACTTTTCACGTCACTCCCCCCTCCCGTCCGCAGGGACAAAGTCGGAAAATGCGCATATAAAACCGTCCCTTCGGCGCGCATGGATTGTATTGTGCAATAAAGATATTGCGCCTGAGGACGAAGGACAAGAAAGGCAATCTCCATGGTGTGGAGTTGCCCGTCCTGAGTGCAAGGATGCGCTATTCCTAAGGCGCATCCGCAGCATTGGGACCGTCGCACGACGGTGGAAGGGATTGATAGGGCGTTCAATCCAGATGCTGTAATTTGTTTAATATATAGTAATCTAAATAAGGTAATCCACAATGTATAGTTTCCTGTCTTAACAAATGAAATCAACATCTGATACTTAACAAAACCTCCCTTTCTGCCCCTTTGAGGGGCATAAGGGGAGGGGGACCGTCGCACGACGGTGGAAGGGATTGATAGGGCGTTCAATTCAGATGCTGTAATTTGCTTAATATATAGTAATCTAAATAAGGTAATCCACAATGTATAGTTTCCTGTCTTAACAAATGAGATCAACATCTGATACTTAACAAAACCTCCCTTTCTGCCCCTTTAAGGG
>CANQNJ010000036.1 GCA_947625185.1 uncultured Clostridia bacterium | reverse complement strand
TCTACCATTGAACTACACCCGCACTTCAACAGCCTCTTTATTATATCCTACACAGCCGAAACTGTCAACAATTTGAAATGATTTTTTGCAACAAAATTACTTTATTATTGCAAGACCTCTACCTGTGTACGTCCAACTTACCCTGTTTGTACAGATTGATAAGCAGGTTCTGCGTATCGGAAAAACTTATCACCTGAACTATCGCATTTCCGTCGTCGTCCTTATTGCCCGTGTCGACGTTTTCGCCCGGTTTGTAATAACTATCGGTACCCGTTTGTCCGTTAAGTTTCAGATACAGGTCGTTAAAAAATTCGCCTATCTTGTCAAGCGTATCGTATTTGCTCCACTTTTCGCTGTCCCTATTCCATTCGTTAATAACTCTGACGTCTATCATCGAATACAGTTCCGTCATTGTATCCGCCGTGTTCGGATACAGCCCTACCATATATATCGCCGAATAAATACACTGTGCAAGCGCGCCGTATCTTATATAGGGATCGTCACTTGTAAGACAAATATAAGACGATACGATATCCGCCTCGTATTCGCGCATAACGCCCTTGCCGTGCGCAAGTTCGTGTCCCATCGTGTGCGGAAGAAACAATCCCATCTCTATCCTGTTGATATTTGCCTCGCCGAACGGTGCGAAAAACACTCCGGAAATGCCCAATTCGCTCATAATGGTTTTGTTGATTATACGCTTGGCGCGAGGAGTATACGAAGAAAAATAATCATTGTCCAAGCGCTCGTATTCTTTGGCAAGACGTCGGGACATTTCTCGGAAGGAATACGGATAGACGATCGTTCCGTCGCTGTCGTGTTCGGTCGCGTCATATGCATAGCTTACCTCGGAAAGGACATATCGAGCTATCTCCGTCGCCTCTTCCACCGTGACGTCGTCGCCCGAGTATTCGCGATACACTTCCGTCGGCAACGGATCGCGGTTGTAAGCAAAGGACGCCGTGGACGTATAAACATCGAGAAAAGCAAACGCCGTAATGGCGACGATAAGCAGGGCGGTAAGCGATTGACGAAATTTCTTTTTGCAAAGCAGAACTATTTCCACAACGACAAAAGCAATCGCGCCCGCGATCGCCGCAATGAGAAGCAGTTCGTAAAAACTTATCGGGATCCAACCCAGTATTGTACCGAACGCCGCTATCCACCATCGCGAAAAAGTCCTCGCAAAAAATTCGCTCACACTGCCGCTTAGTTTGAGCAAAGATAAAGTCGCAAATATCGCCGCCAATACGCCCAAAACGATAACGCGGCGCAATGTGCTTTTCTTGAAATTTTTGACTTTAACTTGTTTATTTTTCATACCACAGGTTCTGATTCGAACAGTTTGAATTTACGCTCGATATAGTCGGAGTTGCGCTCGATATATGTAATAACGTCTTTGGCATTGGCTGCGCGCTCGATACGGTTTTCGGAGGAAATGACCCTTTTGGAAATGGCGTTGGTCCCACAAGCGAGGATATCGGATATCTCTTCCATTATACCAATATTGTACAAACACGCTTTGCCCGATTTGCAATAACCGACGTTTTCGAGGTTCTCCGCCATATATTTTTGTCTGTACATATAGTATGGCATATAACCGGCGGCATAAAGTCTTTGCCGCGAGTAATCAACCATTTTGCCTACATCCGAAGCGCGATAGGACTGTTCTTTGAGAATACTGCCGTGCTTCAACGCCAAAGTATGAACGGTGACGTTGTCGGGGTGGAGCGCTATCGCTTCGTCCACACTGTGACAAAACATCTCGTATGTCTCGGTCGGCAATCCTGCGATCAAATCCATATTCACAGTAAAGCCGAAACTCTTGGCAAGGTCATATTTATCGTAAATATCCCGTACTGTATGTTTGCGGCCTATCGCGTCCAAAACCGATTGATTGAAAGTCTGCGGATTGATGGAAATACGTCCTACTCCGTGTTTACGGAGAACGTCCAACTTGTCATAATCGACTGTATCGGGACGTCCCGCTTCGACAGTATACTCCGTCGGGACTATATCGATACAGGACATTATCTCATCCAATTGCTTTGCCGACAAGGACGTCGGAGTACCTCCTCCGAAATACACGTTTCTGACGGCGATATTCCTTTCCCTTGCAAAAGATAATGTCGCGCGGATATCCTTCTTTAACGCTTGGATATACGGTTCAACGTACTTTTTGAGTCTATCTATTTCGCCGCTTGTAAAAGAGCAGTAACTGCATCGGCTTACGCAGAAAGGAATGCCGACATACAGATCGGCGGTGCCCTTGCTTATATTTCGCAGATCGCCTTGTGTGCGAATAATATCCTCAACAAGCCGCGTCTTTTCTTCCGAGACGCCCAACACGTCGGTAAAACAAGCGCGCCAATCCAATCCTTCGGCAACAAGCCGATCCGCCAGCTTGGTAGGACGTATTCCCGTAAGACTGCCCCAGGGCATTTGAATTCCGGTTAATTTTACAAGCAAATCGTATATTGCCATCTTGGCATAACGCTTGCGTAATCTAATGGATTGCAGCTCATCGGTCCCGTTGCAGTCCACCTTCCGCTCTTCTGCGATATCGCCCGATCGCGCCGTATAAGCGTATACGGTGCCGTTGACCGTCTCTTCAAGAGAAAACCTTGCGTCGGCTCTGTCGGAGACGAGTTCGGCGTCGGCAAAAAACAGCTTTACCACATCTTGTATCTCTGTCGGATATTGAAAATCGGTATAGATACTCATATAAATCAGCCTTGCGTACGATATACGTTAATGACTGCGGGTATGGCAAGCAATCTGTTCATAAGCGCATTTGTTTGCTCGTGATTGGATATTTCCACCGTTATCGTCGCTATGGCGTTACCCTTGCGATCCTTTCTTGCGTTTATTGCAAGGAAAGACAGTCCTTCGTTGGTAATTACCTTGGTTATATCGGCGAACACGCCGCCCTTGTCCTCCGCGACGATCTCCACCGTGACGGGGAACGTGGCGTTTTCGTTCATATTTGCCCATTCCGCATTTACTATACGTTCCGGTTCCATATTCTTGACCGTCGGGCAATCCGCTCTATGAATGCAGACGCCTCTGCCGCGAGAAATATACCCCACTATCTCGTCGCCGGGTACGGGAGAACAACAACGCGAAAAGCGCACCAACAGGTCTTCTACGCCTTTGACTATTACCGCGCGTTCCTTTGCGCCGCCTTCCTGCTTTTTGCGGACATTTTGTTGAGATTTGAGCTTCTCGGCGATTTCTTTGTTGCCGACGATCAGCTTGACGACAACCTGATTCAGCGAAATGCTGCCGTATCCCACCGCCGCATACATCTCGTCCACACTTGCCAACATGTATCTGTCGCATACCGCCTGTATTGCTTCCGGCGTCATAAGATCGGACGGCACGATACCGCGATGCTTTATCTCGCGTTCGATCATCGACTTGCCCGTACGAATGTATTCGTCTTTAAGTTCGCGCTTGAAGAACTGTCTGATTTTGGATTTGGCGGAGGCGGTTTTTACGATTTTCAGCCAATCGCGCGACGGTCCCTTGGCATTGGGATTGGTCATTACTTCGACGGTATCGCCCGTGGACAAAGTCGTATCCAACGGCACGATCTTGTTGTTGATCTTGATACCAACGCATTTGTTGCCCACCTGACTGTGTATGAGATAAGCGAAATCCAACCCCGTAGCATTGGCGGGCAACGTCTTTACGTCGCCGTTGGGAGTAAAGACGTACACCTCGTTGGTGTTGGAAATATCCCTGCGGATAAGATCCAAAAACTCCGTGCTGTCCTTGAAGTCGTCGTTATACGAGAGTACTTCTTTTACCCAACCCAGCTTGTCATCCATTGCCGTGGCGCCGGTAATGCCTTCTTTGTACTTCCAATGCGCCGCAATACCGTACTCCGCTATTTTGTGCATTTCGTGAGTACGGATCTGCACTTCTATCGGATAGGTATGCGAGCCGATTTCTATGATAACCGTCGTATGCAGCGATTGGTACATATTGGGCTTCGGCACTGCAATATAATCCTTGAAACGCCCCGGGATGGGTTTCCAACGGGCGTGAATTGCGCCCAGAACGGAATAACAGTCCTTGATGGTATTTACGATCACTCTGACTGCGGTCAGGTCGTAGACTTGATCGAGGGTCTTGTTCTGATTGCGCATCTTCTTGTAGATAGAATAGAAATGCTTTGTACGACCGTATATATCGAAATCCTCGATTTTATTTTTTTTGAGTTCTTCCTTTACCTGTCCGATAAAGCCATCGACGATCTCTTCGCGCTGTTGTTTCTTCAACGCGATACCGTTGCTGATCTCCGTATATGCCTTGTTGTCAAGATATTTCAGGCAAAGATCTTCCAATTCGCTCTTGACGGACGAAATACCGAGTCTGCCCGCTATCGGCGCAAAGATATCCAACGTTTCCTTGGCTATTACCTGCTGTTTTTCCGGAGACAGGTACATAAGAGAACGCATATTGTGCAATCTGTCGGCAAGCTTGATAAGCATAACGCGGATATCCTTTGCCATTGCAAAAAACATCTTGCGCATATTTTCCGCTTGCTCTTCTTCCTTGTTGTGGAATTGAATTTTTTCCAGCTTGGTTACGCCCGCCACCAGATCTGCTATCTCGTCGCCGAACTGCTTGCGCAAATCGGCGTCGGTAACATAGGTGTCCTCTACGGTATCGTGCAGCAATGCCGCGCATATGGTAGGCACATCCAAACCCATATCGATGAGAATGTCGGCGACGATAACGGGATGCGTTATATACGGTCTGCCGCTGGCGCGGAATTGCCCTTGGTGCGCGCGGTATGCCAATTGATAGGCATTCTCTATCCTGCTCACCTCATACGCGTGATAATAATGCTTTACCTTGGACAAAAAATTATTTATGGTTACTTCGGCTTTTTCCTGTTCTGTATTCATAGTTCACCGTTTGTTTTGAAATGCTCTGAATATCGTTGACTCGGACAGATCCCTCTTTACCGAATTGTCGAATTCCACGTTGAATTTATCCGCAACCTTTATCAATTTCAGCTCTTCCAATACTCTCAACGCAACAACGTATTGCCCGTAAGATATTTTCCCTGTAAGATATTTGTCGTATACGTTCTTTATGCTGTCGAATTTTCCTTTGCGTTTCAGGGCGGAATATGCCGTTACGCAGACGTCGCGAGTCATATCCAACATATACAGCTCTTCGCGGGCGGGCAACACATGAGCGTACTTTGCGGCGGGCAGATCACGAGAAATATTCTCCTCGGCAAAATACACCACATTTTCAAATCGACCGAAATCGTAGCTGTCCGTCGGAGATATGACCGCAACCTTCGTCAAACCGCTATCGAAGAAAATATCCGTACAAAAGTCCTCTAAATCGTAACGTTTTGTGTAATCGAGGTATGTCTCGTAATCGTCGAAAACAGCTGCTACGCTGTCGGAACGCAACAATGTCTCCGCTTCGGCTTCCGAAATAAATCGATGGGGATTCGGGCGGAAATTTTTAAGCAGGTTGAGCCTGTAAAATTCGTCGAAACAAACGGAATTGCACAAGTACATATCCTCTATTATCCCGCATACGTTATGCTTATAACTGTCCGTTTCCAGAGAGCAAACGAGATCGACGTTTGCCCCGTTGCGAATAAAGGGCGCCATTGTGCCGTATTTGTAGAAGCCCTTTATCTCCAATCCGGAAGATAACGTCGCGGACAGATGCACGTTGTCCTTGCCGAAGGAATTTGCAAACTTGACGCTGTCGGTAACCCTGCACAGTATCTTGTCCTGCGGAAGCATAGGCTGCAATCGCTCGGAGAGTTTAAGTATATCAAGGGCATTGCCGTCTTTTCCCAATTCGATATCGTAACAAATACGTTTTTCAAATAGTTGCGGATCGAGTTTTCCCAACGTTTCGACGAGCCTCCGCCGAAGTTCTTCCGCTCTGTCCTTTGCCACGCTGAAACCGACAGACGCTTTGTGTCCGCCGAATTTTGTCAGGCAATCTTTGCAACAGGAGAATATGTCGAATAGATTAATGGTATCTATACCGCGGGCGGAACCGACATAGTCGTCCCCGTCCAAAGTCATCACGACGACAGGAACCTTGTAACGTTCCTTGTAGCGAGAAGCCACGATCCCGAGCAATCCGCGGGGCCAATCCTCGCTGTACAGAAATACAAGCCTGTCTTCGGCAATTACCTTGGGGTCGCACATAGCGTCGGATTGAGCCGTTATCTCATCGAGAATTTGTTTGCGTTTATCGTTCAAACTCAACAATGCATTGATTTTCGTCAGATCGGTCTTGTCGCGACCGAGCAGAACGGACAGAGCCGCCAAAGGAGACCCGACGCGTCCCGCGGCGTTGATTTTCGGTGCAAGACGCATTGCAACGTCCGTGGCAGTTATTTCTTGTGCGCAATTGGACAGTTCTGCGAGCTTTCGTATGCTCTTGTGGCGCATATTTGCCAAGCCGAGTTTGACCAAAGCGCGGTTCTCGTCCTGCATCGGCATTATGTCGCCGATAGTGCCTATACATGCCAAATCGCTGTATTTGGCGGCAACGTCTCTGCCCGCAAGCGCTTCTACCAATTTCCAAGCGACGCCTGCCCCCGCAAGATACGGAAACGGATACCCGAGCTTGGGATTGACGCAAATACAATCCGGCAGCGTCTCCGGCAGCTCGTGATGGTCCGTCACTATCACTTCTACGCCCAATTCCGAAATTATCTTGTCGATGTCTTCGGCATTGGAAATGCCGCAATCCACCGTGATAACCAAATCGTAGAAGTTGTTCCGAAAAGCGTTGATTACGTTTTCGGCGTGAAGCCCGTACCCCTCGTCGCGCGTGGGGACAATTACGTCGTTGTCGATACCGTTGTCGGAAAAATACAATGACAGAATGCTGCTTGCCGTCAAGCCGTCTGCGTCGTAATCGCCGTAAATGAGTATCTTGCCGCCGCAATCCATAACATAATTTATTGTCTCAACCGCAGCGGACATATTTGCCATCTCAAACGGCGAATGAAAAACAGCTTTGTCGTTTACAAAGTCGTCATAATTGTCGGCGTTTATTCCGCGCGCGGAAAGGATCTCCGCGATACCGCGCGAGAGACCTCTGTCCACAAGATACCGAACGCCCTGTTCGTCTGTTATTGCACGTTTAATGTATCTGTTTTTCATATCCGAAGAAAACATAACAGCCTTCTATTTACAGGTAGAAGGCTGTTTGCGAGTAAATTTTTATCCGTTTATTTTCTTACCTTGGACTTGGAGGATTTGACCTCGAAGAACGGTCCCACCATCAAAGCAAACAGTCTGTCGACGCCGTATGTGACGATGAAGGACAGTATTGCTCCGTAAACGAAAGCGTTTCCCAAAGGCGCCGTGACCAATGTCGGAATGACCCAAAGGATAATACCCAAAACAAGAAACGCGCCGTGAGCGATTGCGCTTACGATATTGGTCTCCTTGTAGGCGGTATATCTTGCCCAGGAATATGTCTTGCCGTCTTTCATATACTTGCGGATCTTCTCGAATGTAAACGCCGAGAAGAAAGTCATAAACAAATACGCAAGTATAACGCCTACGCCCATTGCGATATTGAACAGTTCCAGATGAACGAGAGCGCCGAAGAACATAAATACGAATACGGCAAGCGCTTGCGTGACAATGGGTATCAAAGACAACCCCTTGTAGCGAGCGGCGAAGAATATGAAGCTTGCAAGCGCTATCGCACCGAATACCGCAAGATATATCCAACCGTACTTATTTTCGATAGTTTCGGTGCTGCCTTCCTGTGTAAGAGTGGCGTCAAGCGCTCCGCTGCTTATATATGCCGCCATTGCTCTTGCGTGTTCGGCGCTCGTGGTTTCGTCCGTATACGCATAGGTGATTTGAAGTTCATTGCCGGTCCAATACACCCAGGTTTCAACCGTGCCGTCTACCGCGCAGGTATAGGGAGTGCTTTCGGCAAGTTCCTTGGCGAGTTCCTTGCCTTCCTTGGTGAGTCTTACTCTGCATATGTAGAGAGTAACGTCCTGATTGAGATAACTGCGTACGCTTGCGCGCTTGAAATGTTCCTGAGAAAGAACCACGCTATCCTCGGAATAGCTCGGGCTGTTGGAATAATTGACGTTGAGTATTTCCACCTTGCCGTTGACGATCACGTTGTTCAAAATGGTCTGTGCGGAAGGTTTAACCTGTGTGTTTTCGTTATTCGACTTGGGGATTTCAACCGTAATGTTCCCGTTGTCTTTGTCATAGTCCACGCTTGCGCCGTAATACCCGTATGTCTTGGACAAACGTTTTTTGATGGCGTTGACGACGTTTTCGGCGCCGGCGCCTTCCGCGTCTTCATTCAATTTCAAGCTGTATGTTGCCTTGACGGTATCGGTAAACGCGCCGCTCTTCTGAGTCACGGTGAGGGCGGATTGATAAAAATCGCCGTAATCGTTTACATCGAAATTCGGGACAAAGCAAAAAACGCCCAATGTTACCGTTACAGCCAGCACAAAACACAGCAGTAATGCAACTAATATCTTTTTCGTCTTTACAGTCATAGTGAGTCTCCTTGACTTTTGCCTAACTTAACCATTTTATTATAGTATTAGTTGCCGAATTAGTCAATTGTTTTTTGTTTTTTTTCGACCTTTTGCTGTAAATTATTTATAATATTATACTTAATAAAAAAATATGCGCGCAAAAGCCCCGGAAATGCTCGCGCAAAGCAAAAAGACGGGCATATAGTCCGTCTATCTGCAAAATTCGATTGTTGCTGACAATGTATTAAGCGGTCTTACGACTTTTGATTAACGCGACGATCACTGCCACGACCAAAGATATGCCGAGATCGAGAGCGATTTGCCCGAAGCGGATCTGTCCTCCCATAATGGCAAACAGCGCAAATGACAATGCCCAGAACAATACCGCGCCGACGATTGCTTTAAGAAGAAACTTCTCGTCTTTTACGGAAATCAATGTGCCCAATGCGACGGCGATTACCTTTAACACTTGATTGATTATCGGCAACGCTTTGTCTCCGATGTTGCACAACTTGGCAATCAATGCCAACAGCAAGATACCTATGCAGGAAAAAACCAAAGAAAGCAATCCTGCCTTGACGGCTTGTAAAATTGTGGATTTTTTGACGCTCGCTTCCATATAAAAACCTCCGAATAGCTATTACAGTCTATTCGGAGGAAAAAATTTTTAGACCGAAACTATTTGATTTCGTCCACTTCGTTTTCTTTTTCCTTTTCTGCTCTGGCTATTTCTTCCGCCTCGGGAGTACCCGGCGCCGGGGCTATCGAATGAATAGCCTGACGAACGAATTGCATCGTGGATTTATTGTCGTCGACGCCCGTCAGCAACCAGATATTTGTATCGTCCAGCTGCACTACTTCGCCGACGATCCCGCCTATGGTGGTAACGATACTGCCTATGGCAAGCTTGGACATCATTTCTTCCTGACGCTTCTTCTGTTTCCTTTGGGGAATGACCATCAACAGAATCATACCGACAAGCAATACGCCGAATATGACCCATACCCACCAACCGCCGCCGTTAGCGGGTTCGGTTGTTTCGCCTTCGAAAAAGTTCAATAATTCCAACATATATATAACTCCTTGGCTAATGCCCGTTTGATTTACAATTTCACGAGAATATATGCTCGCTATTGTATCAATGAATATTATACATTATCCACGCCGAAAATGCAATAGAAATCCTTTATTATTCGCAAACGCGGACTAATTTTGTCCCTTACCGTAATATTCGGAATAAAATTGCCGCTTGTACTCAGCAAAGCGGTCGCGCTTGATGGCTTCGCGCGCGCCTTCCGCCAACTTCAACAAAAAGTACACATTGTGGATGCTCAACAGCTCGGCGGCAAGTATTTCTTTGCAATTGACGAGATGTCTCAGATACGCCTTGGTAAAGTTTTTACAGCAATAACAATCGCAATTATCGTCAAGGGGAGAGAAATCCTGCTTGTAGCAGCCGTTGCGCACCACGACTTTGCCGTGCGACGTCATCGCCGTACCGTTGCGAGCTATACGCGTAGGCAATACGCAGTCGCACATATCTATTCCGCGTTCGATCCCTTCCAGAATATAGTCGGGAGTACCTACGCCCATAAGATATCTCGGCATATTTTCCGGAAGATACGGGCGGATATCGTCCATCATTTTGTACATGACCTCGCTCGGCTCTCCCACCGAGAGACCGCCGACGGCGATACCGCATTCGGCAAATTGCCTTGTAAACTTAGCCGATTCTATACGAAGATCCGTAAACATATTGCCCTGAACGATCGGAAAAAGCATCTGCGCACCGTTGGTATGAGCTTTTGCACAGCGTTCCAACCACCTGTGCGTACGAGTCATTGCCTGACGGGCATAATTTTTGTCGCAACCGTATGTGGAACATTCGTCAAAAGCCATAATTATGTCTGCGCCGAGGTCGTGTTCCGTTTTCATAACGCTTTCCGGGGTAAACATATGTCGGCTGCCATCAACGTGTGAAGAGAATGTGACTCCCTCGTCGGTAATTTTACGCAAATCTCCGAGAGAAAATACCTGAAACCCGCCGCTGTCGGTAAGAATCGGGCGATCCCAATTCATAAATTTGTGCAGACCGCCCGCTTGCGCCACTATTTCGCTGCCCGGTCTCAGATAGAGATGGTAAGTATTGGACAGCAATATCTGCGTTCCCAATTCTTTCAGCGTGGACGGAAGCAACGATTTGACCGTTGCGGCTGTACCCACGGGCATAAAAATAGGCGTTTCTATATCGCCGTGCGGCGTGTGGAATATTCCCGCTCTCGCCCCTGTATGTTTGTCGATATGAATTAGTTCGTAACTGAATTGTGCCATAATTATTTTATAAAGTTTGCATTGCTTCCCCGATCTTTGCGGGAGGCAAAGTTGATTGACTCAAAGTCGAGAAAAGGAGCGCGATGCCGACCGGAAGGTTTACCGATAAAGCGACCGAAGATCGCCTCGGCGGCCGTTCCGCTGTTATAAGATAAGCATTGCGTCTCCGAAGGAGAAAAATCTGTATTTCTCCTTTACGGCGAGATCGTAGATACCGAGGGTTTCCTCTCTGCCGCATAATGCGGATACCAACATAATAAGCGTACTCTCGGGCAGGTGGAAATTGGTAATAAGCGCGTCCGCGATTTTGAATTCGTACGGGGGATAAATAAATATATCCGTATTGCCGCTCTTTGCTTCGACGTGCCCCACCCTGTCCGCTGCGCTTTCCAAAGTGCGTACGCTTGTAGTTCCGACGCATATCACCCTGCGTCCCTCCGCCTTGGCGAGATTGATTTCCTCTGCCGCCTCACGAGACACCTCGTAATACTCGGAGTGCATATGATGCGTCGTTACGTCATCCGCCTTGACGGGACGGAACGTCCCTAACCCGACGTGCAACAGAACTTCCACCACCTTGACGCCTTTTGCTTTGACTTTATCCAAAAGTTCTTTTGTAAAGTGCAAACCGGCAGTAGGCGCCGCCGCAGAGCCGTCCACCTTGGAGTAAACGGTGTTATAACGGGACTTGTCGGTAAGTTTTTCTTTGATATACGGCGGCAAAGGCATTTCTCCGAGTTCTTCGAGAATCGTCTCGAAGGTGCCGTCGTAGATAAATTCCACGATACGACTGCCGTCTTCGCCGATACTTTCGACGCGGGCTTTCAGTTTATCGCCGAAACAAAAAACCGCTCCCGGCTTCGCTATGCGTCCCGGTTTCAGAATAACCTCCCAACGGGCAAGGTCCAGACGTTTAAGCAATAGAAATTCCACCTTGCCGCCGGTGTGTTCTTTTGCTCCGTATATACGTGCAGGCAACACCTTGGTATTATTGACGACGAGAACGTCGCCGTCGTTGAGATAGTCCGCTATGTCATAAAAATGTTTATGTTCTACCTGCTTGCTCTTCCTATCGTAGACAAGCAGACGCGAGCTGTCTCTCGGTTCAACGGGATGTTGAGCTATCAATTCTTCGGGCAGGTTGTACCAAAAATCACTCGTCTTCATCGTCTGCGTCGCTGTCCGCATATATAGACAGCATCTCCATACGTTCCTTTGATAGTTTTCTGCCAAGATGTTTGTAGGCATTGGGCATACACACTCTTCCGCGAGGCGTACGCGCGATAAATCCCAATTGCAGCAGATAGGGTTCGTAGACGTCCTCTATTGTCTGCGTGTCTTCCCCCGTTGCCGAAGCAAGCGTATCCAAGCCGACGGGACCGCCGCTGAATTTGTCGATGACGGTGGTAAGTATATTGTTGTCCACCGCGTCGAGACCCAATTCGTCCACTTCCATCACCTGCATAGCGTGCAGCGTAACGTCTTTGGTAACGCGACCGTCGCCGAGCACCTCGGCAAAGTCCCGCACTCTTTTGAGCAGTCTGTTGGCGACGCGCGGCGTACCGCGACTTCTGCGAGCGATCTCAAATGCAGCCGCGTCGTCGATATCGGTGCCGAGTTTCTTCGCGGATTTGAGTACAATGCCCTGCAATTGTTCGGGAGTATACAGGACAAGTCTCATCTGCATACCGAACCTGTCTCTCAGAGGCGCGGCGAGATTGCCCGCCTTGGTAGTTGCGCCTATCAGAGTAAACTTTTCCAGCTTGATATTTACGCTTGTCGCGCTCGGTCCCTTGCCCACCACGAAATCCAACCGATAATCTTCCATCGCCGGGTAAAGAATCTCTTCCAGGCTGCTGTTAAGACGGTGTATTTCGTCGATAAACAATACTTCGTTCGGTTTGAGTTTGGAAAGTATTGCGGACAGATCGAACTTGCCGGGGATAGCCGAGCCGCTCGTCACGGTAATGGGGACGCCCATTTCGTTTGCGATTATATGAGCCAGCGTCGTCTTACCCAACCCCGGAGGACCGTACAGTAAGACGTGATCCAGGCTCTCTCCGCGGGCAAGAGCCGCCTTGATGTATACGCGCATATTCTCCTTGACCTTGTCCTGACCGACATAGTCCTCGAAAGTTTTCGGGCGGAGAATATTTTCCGTATCCCGTTCTTTTTCTGTCAGCGTGCTTGTAAAAAATTGTTGTTCCATATCTTACTCTGCGTTATCAGTCGATCCTGAAAGCCATATTTATCAATTCTTCGGCGGTTGTCGCGCCCAACTTGGCTGCGGCTTCCACGAGTTTTTCCGCGTCTGCCTGACTCTTTCCCAACGAACAAAGCACGGCAACGGCATTGCGTATATCTTTGTTTATTTGCAGATCGGGATTCTGCGTGATGGGCATTGCCATTTCGGCGGCATTGACAGTCACCTTTTCTTTAAGTTCGAGTACGATCCTCTCGGCGGTTTTCTTACCCAATCCCTTGATCTTGGTAAGCGACTTGGTATCCTCGTTGAATATAGCCACCGCGAGACTGCCGCAATCCATTCCCGACAGGATAGATTGCGCCACCTTGCACCCCACTCCCGATACGGATATAAGACGCAAAAACATTTCCTTCTCATCCGATGAGACAAATCCGAACAAAGCTATGCCGTCTTCTTTTACCTGCATATATGTATACAGACGCTGTTTCTGTCCCAAACGACATTCTCCAAGCGTGTAATCGGATACAGCCAACTCGAAACCGACGCCGTTTACGTCGACCGTGACGCTGCCCTCCCTGATATCGGTAACTTCTCCCGTTATATAACTGAACATATCAACCTCTCATTGAATGTAGAATTTATCCGTCAATCCGCCCGTCTGAATATGAGTAAGCGCCACCGCCAATGCGTCCGCCGCGTCGTCGGGACGGGGGATCTTGTCCAAACCGAGATATATCTTGACCATTTGCTGAATTTGCTTTTTGTCCGCCCTGCCGTATCCCGTCATTGCCTGTTTTATCTGCAACGGGGTGTACTCGTACAGTTTGCCGCAATTATGGATGGCGGCAAGCAACAACACTCCTCTGGCGTGAGCCACGTTGATACCCGTGGTAATATTGGTATTAAAAAACAATTCTTCCGCGGCGATCTCGTCGGGCTTGAATTTTGCGATAAGCTCCGTTACGGCTTTATACAATATTGCAAGCCTTACGGGAAAACTCTCTTCTTTGGGTGTGGTTATGATACCGTAATCCACAACGCTCTTGCGGTTGAAATCTTCAAAATCCATGACCCCATAGCCAACAATGGCAAGCCCCGGGTCAAAACCGATAACTCTCTTCATAAGTTCACCTGATATTCTGTTATACAATATATCTCAATATCGTCAAAAAGTCAAGTGAAACACAAAAGCCGCCTCTCGTAGTTCGGGATCGGCAAGACAGGTCGTTGCAAATCAAAAAAAACGGTTCTATAATAAATGTTGGGGTGTGAGTAAAAAAAGATAGAGCAAAGACTCTTTTTCAGTGTATAATTGAATTGCG
>CANQNJ010000035.1 GCA_947625185.1 uncultured Clostridia bacterium | reverse complement strand
GGGTATAATTACGGCGCAAATAAAAATTTTTCTTATTTTTTCTAAAAACCTCTTAAAAAACGATTGACAAAATTACATTTGCGCCGCTTGGATATAGTCAAATTTTGCCGTCATTCGCCCGATAGTTCGGGCATTCGTCCGGACCGAAAAGGCGCAACGCCTCAACTCATTGCTTGCGGCACAGGATATGTGAAATTTTTGCAGATTTACGGAGTTGCGAAAGAGAAAAGCCTCTCCTTGACGCGCAAGGAGAGGCCGAAGTTCTTTTTGCGACACATTCTTGTAATCTACGTCAATTTGGTATCTCGAAGTCGCAAATCTTCGATACTCGCCATTAACCGTCGAAAGATATAGATCTACAAATTCTGCAATGAATTACCCGTAGTCGGTCGTCCGCTTTAATAATACTATAATCGAATTTGCAAAGCCGGAACAACGCCGCAACCGGCATAATCGGTATAACTGTCATCAATTCCACCCTTGTAATTGACGTAATTAGCGTAACTGCTATTTATGCAGTCGGGCGAGCGAAGCCACCATTGACCGTTTCCCGATGAATTACTGCCGTCGGTATATGTGTAGACACCTTGACATTGGGCGTAAGAAGAAGTTATTAATAGACGATAGATGGATGACGATTCCTTATTACTTAAAAGAAATACATTGTCGAGCGTATTCTCGCAAGCATACGGATTGTCCCCTCTTTCTGTGGTGGCTGCGCTGTTGTCTACGGTCGTTGGAATAATGAACTCCTTGCTCCGCATGTCAAAGGCTGCATTGTAGAATGTGCCGTTAAGCCAAGCGCGAATATCGCTCTGCGCATAATTGTTCGAATTCGTATCAAACTGTTGACTATCAATAATTAGATCTGCCATGACCATAGCTTTATTGCCGTCATTAGATAGTATCCGCCAAGTGATCGGTTCCCACTTGAACCAATATACGGTGTTGATATTATACCCGTTATCATCTTGATAACTGTCATTTGCCGTACAGTCATACGAAGTATAACGTGGACGGTAGCTTGTAAAATATACTCCGCGATACTTATTCCCTCCATACTCAAAATCTATATACCACATATAACTACATACTTTGAAACCTATGTAATATTTGTAGTCTGTCCAACCGTTGGCATCTTCTGCCGAGGGTTTTTTGTTTATAATCGCCGCATTGAGCATAGATTTCAACGCGTTGTCCGTTACTTTGCTTTGCGGATACATACCGAATGTCAGCGTCATGCCGTTTTTATCCATTGTATAAGGCTTTACTTCTCCATCCACCTCACTGTAAGGTTCTTTTAATTTGCCGCATAAAGTACACTTATATTTATTATCATAAGTGTGTTCTCCGTCCCAAATAGCAGTAAGTACCAAATCACCGTATATACCCTTTGGAATTTTGTTTTTATATACCGTTCCGTCATTGGTCTCCCAACCGACAAAATAATGCCCGTTACCGCTATGGGCGACAAGATCAGGAATATCTGTTCCCTCTATTGTATAAGTCGCGGGCGCCTCGCTTTTAAAATCCCCGATATTGCTATTGTAATTATATGTTATAAAGTAATCCGTAATAGTCCAAGTTGCGGTTAAAGTAGCATCAAGATCGGACATTGTGAATGTATACGTCAAGCTATCGGTAAGCCTTTGATCGCCTATGTACCACCCGACAAAGGTATATCCTGGATTGGTGGTTGCGGTAACGGTTATTTGCTCTCCGATGTAATAACCGCCTTTAAGTTTCGTAACAGTTCCTGCATCGCTGTTGTTGACATTTGTTTTGATCTTAGTAGTGGTATATTTCGCCCACAAATCTATACCTCTTGCTTGCGCGGTGTCTATTTCCTCTGCCTCATGTTGTAAATTGGCGTCACTGTACCAACCCATAAAAATATACCCTGACTTGATCGCGGGTTGCAAAACTATATCTCGGTCTTCCGCGGTGTAGGAAATCGGGTTGGGGTTTGCGGCATCTTCCACATTGTGATAGGTGATAGTATACTTGGTTGCGGAATATCTTGCTACGGGAGAATTTCGTTTCTCGGCGATGTTCCACTTGTCGACGCATCGCCCGTTACCGTCGGTCAACCGTTGATCGCCAAGATACCAACCTTCAAATACAAATCCGTTTCGTGTGGGTACAGGCAAAGTGAAATTGCGACCGAAAATAACCGTTTGTTCTTGGCTCTCTTCGTCGGAAAGATGCCCGCCGTTGGGGTCGAGAACGACGTCTAACTGCGAGCCTGCCCCTATCTCATTGCCGTAACGCACTTCTGCGCTGTAACTGCCGTAAGCGTCGTTCCACTCCACATTGCCGAAAATATTGTTGCCGCCCTCATACTTAGTTATATTGTCATATCTGTCGATTGCGCCCAAACTGTAACTGCCGTCCGTATAATAAATCGTGGCATATAGCTTGGCGTACTCCGGGGTAGAATAGAGCGGAAGCTCGGATACTTCGACGCTCTTGGTTTGCTTGACGCTCGCTTCGGGCGTATGCTTGGTATTCAGAAAAACTCCCGTCACCTTGCCGTCGGTAAAAGAGACGTATATGTACTTGTACTCCAAGGCGTTTATCTCCGCCTCCAACCGTTCTGCTTGCGACTCCAACTTAGACAGTTGACTGAAATTGGTAATATTGTCCATTTGAACGATGAGTCCGGACAATTCTTTCATTTTCTTTACGGCATTTTTGCTGTAATAATAGTAATCAACCTCCGTCGACGCAAACGGTTCGCCGAGAATCTGCTCCACCCGAGCATAATCGTCGCCGAGTTGGATCTGCTCCACTTTGCTTGCACGGAATTTGTTTGTAAAAGTCAATGTCAACCCAATAGACAACACTATTGCAACCAATAAAAGTATGGAAACAACTACAACAAACCCTCTGTGCGTACCAAACCATTGCCTTACTTCGAATTGCTGCTTCTGCGGTTTGCTTTTGCGTTGACGGGGTGCATTCCGCTCAATGTCCTGTGCCGGATACTTATTTGTCAAGAAAATGGCTGCCGCCTGCAAAAATGCGAACACTGCCGTCAGCGAAATTACAACCGCGGGCAGACTGCCGTACATTTCTTCGACACCTTCGGTAAAGGTTTTGCAATCGCTTGAAAGTACGCTCGCAGAGATTATCACCGCAAGGTACAGCGCGTAACTTGCATAAAGAAAAATATTGCAAACGCGGCGGGAACCTTTCCAATAGGCAAATATCAGCGCTATCAAATACGCGTCGGATATAGCCGCAAATACAATTAACGCACGACCGGACGAGTACAAGTCCACCATCATGTCGTCTTTGAACATTTGGTACAAATTGACTCTATCTACAAAAAAGCCGTCGCCGTCCACTATCGTGCTTGCAAAAAACGCCCACAGCAATATCGCCCACAGCGCAAACAGCACTAACGGCAAATATCTGAGCAAATTGCGCCATTCCAACACTACCACCGTTTGAACGTCTTGCGCAGGTTGCGGCCGCTCGGCAAGATTGCAGCCGCAATTGGTGCAATACTTGACGCCCTCTTTCAACTCGCTGCCGCACAACGGACATACCGACTTAACGCTTGCCGCCGTGCCGCACTCGGGACAGAATTTTCCTTCGAACTCCGTCCCGCATTTACTGCATTTGTTCATCTTATCTCCTCCTTCTTTTCGTAAGACAATTTACCTTCTTCCGTTCCGTTATCAACGGAAAAAGGGTAAACAGCAACAAAAAGTGCCGTCCCTATCGAAACGGCACTTGTAGATGCGTGTCCCGATAGTTACCACACTATTCCAACGGCAATACACACATTGAAAACGGACACATCAATCTACCAAAAGATAGACTGTGCGTATTACCTGATATATTTGGAATAATGTGGTAGTTTAATTTTACAACAGTAGATTGATATTGTCAAGAACTGCCGACAAATGCGCAAACAACAGACTACCTTTGTGAAGAACTGCCGCAAGGAAGCTGCCTGCTCCGTACCGCATTTACTGCATTTGCTGATGATACCTCTGCTGTATGATAAATCTTGCGTCTTTCTGCCGTTCATCGCGAGGCAACTTTGAGAATGTCATATCCTCAATAGACAATATAAACGCTTGCCTGCTCGATGTCGGATAATTGTATTATAAACTAACTATTGGTTAGATGTCAAGATGTTTTTCTAACTGTTGATTAGAAAACGATAATAAAAACTAACCAATGGTTATAATAAACTTATGAATGAAAAATTCAAAAAACGGTTGAAAGAAGAGATAAAATTATCGGGAATGACGACCAAGGAGTTGGGTGAAAAGGTGGGCGTATCAAACGAGATGATAACGCAATACTACACCACGTCCAAAATGCCGAGTCTGGAAACGTTTGAAAAGCTGTGCCGAGCGTTGGACGTATCCGCCGACTACTTGCTCGGGCTATCCGACTGAAAAGTAAAAAATCAAAACAAAGCTGTTGCAATTCAATGCGGCAGCTTGTTTTTTTGTCCCCAATAGGACGATTTTTCTATTTGCATTGAAATCTATCATATAAATCGTTGCGTATGTTCTGCAAGGTACGGATACGGATCTACGGGTATGCGATGAGAAATAACTTATGGCATAGAGCCAAAACAATGGGGCTATCGCGTTAAGCGACAGCCCTTATTGATTGTTTATATAGTAAATATTGCGTTATATTGCGGCTTAATGCTCGTCGTCGGAGTCGACTTCCGTCGCGATACGGGGAACAAGTTCCTTGTCGCGATAGCAGGCGAGTCCCGTACCGGCGCTGATCATCTTGCCGATGATGACGTTCTCTTTGAGACCATACAGCGGGTCGCACTTGTTCTTGATGGCGGCTTCCGTCAGGACGCGGCTGGTCTCCTGGAATGACGCGGCGCTGAGGAAGCTGTCGGTGGCAAGGCTTGCCTTGGTGATACCGAGCAAAATGCGTTTTGCCGTGGCAGGTACGCCGTCGTTATCCAAAGCCTTGTTGTTCTCCTCTTCGAACTTGAAGATATCCACAACTTCGCCCGGCAACATATCCGTGGTGCCTGCGTCCTCTATGCGCACCTTGCGAAGCATCTGACGCACGATGACTTCGACGTGCTTGTCGTTGATCTCGACGCCGTTTGCGCGATAAGTAGCCTGAACTTCCTTGACGAGGTATTCTTCCACCGCGCGCAGTCCCTTGGTGGACAGCAGATCCTGCGGGTAAATGGAGCCTTCCGTAATAGGCGAACCGGGTTCTACCGTGTCTCCGTCGTGTACCTTGATACGGGATGTATAAGGAATGGAATACTCCTTGACGTTGCCGTTTGCCTCGGTGACCTGCACGACCTTTTTCTCTGTGTTGCTTGGCACTGTGACCGTCCCCGCAACCTCGCATATGACGGCGCAGCCCTTGGGTTTGCGCGCTTCGAACAATTCCTCTACGCGGGGCAGACCTTGGGTGATATCGTCAGCCGTAGCGACGCCGCCCGTGTGGAATGTACGCATTGTAAGCTGCGTGCCCGGTTCGCCGATGGATTGCGCCGCGATGACGCCCACCGCTTCGCCCAGATTGACGGGTTTGCCGGTAGCCATATTGGAGCCGTAGCACTTGCAGCATACGCCGTGTTCGCTGCGGCAGGTAAGTACCGTACGCATATACAGTTTGTCGATGCCGGCGTTGACTATTTCGCGAGCGAGGTCGTCGTTGATCATTGTGTCGCCGTGGCAGATAAGTTCGCCCGTGGCGGGATTGACGACGTCGTCGATAACGTATTTGCCGATGATACGGTCCTCGAACTTCTCTATGATCTCGTCCGTGCCGGAGCCGCGGAACGCTTCTATCCACATACCCTGAGGACGGCTGCCTTGCGAGCAATCTTCGTCGCGAATGATTACGTTCTGCGCAACGTCCACAAGACGTCTGGTAAGATAACCGGAGTCTGCCGTTTTAAGAGCGGTATCCGCAAGACCTTTACGTCCGCCGTGTGAAGAAATGAAGTATTCGAGTACACTCAATCCTTCGCGGAAGCAAGCCTTGACGGGCAACTCGATGGTACGTCCCGAGGGGTCGCTCATCAGACCGCGCATTCCGCACAACTGTCTGATCTGGTTCATGCTGCCGCGGGCGCCGGAGTCTGCCATCATCCAGATGGGGTTGTCCTCTTCCATAACGTCCTTGACCAACGTCTCCACTTCCGCAGCGGCGTCCTTCCAGACGTCGATAACGGACTTGTAACGTTCGTTCTCGGTGAGATAGCCTTCGTTGTAGCTATCTTCTATCGCTATCACCTGTTGCTCGGCTTCGTGCAGAATGGTTTTTTTCTTCTCGGGGATATTCATATCGAACACGCTTGTCGTCAGACCGCTGATAGTGCTGTACTTGTAACCCAACGCCTTGACGTTGTCGAGCATTGTAGCCGTGGGAGTGGTTCCGCGCAGCTTGTAGCACTTTTCCACGATACGAGAAAGCTGTTTCTTGCCGACGAGATAGCTCTTGGGGTCGGCAAGCATCTCCTTGGTGAGATCCTTGCGGATACCCAACGTATGACGTTCGATCTTTTTCTGTTCGAGTACTTTGGGGTCTCTGATCGTTTCCGCGTCCGTTTGTTCCGCCTTGGTATCGGTGGCGTCGACGTAAATAGCCTGGCAGAATATCAGTCTGCCGACGGTGGTCCATATCTTGCCGCCGTCCTTCGTTTGGATGTTGACGACGGTGTGCAGAGTGATGTCGTGAGCGACGTACGCCTCGTACGCCTCGTCGAAACTGCTGTAAAACTTGGCTTTGCGCAAAAGTTCCACTTCCTCTTGTGTAAGGGGACGTTGATGACGCGTCTCGTCGTACAGTTCTATTATCTTCTGCATCTCGGGTACGTTGCAACGCACCGTGGTGAGATAATAGCAACCGAGGACCATATCCTGCGTGGGCGAAATGACGGGTTTGCCGTCGGACAATTTCAGTATATTGTTAGCCGCAAGCATCAGATAGCGCGCTTCCGTTTGCGCCTCGATGCTGAGGGGAACGTGCACCGCCATCTGGTCTCCGTCGAAGTCGGCGTTGAATGCGGTACAAGCAAGCGGGTGCAGCTTGATGGCTCTGCCTTCGATAAGCACGGGCTCAAATGCCTGAATGGACAATCTGTGCAGCGTGGGCGCACGGTTGAGCATTACGGGGTGATCTTTGATGACGCCTTCGAGGATATCCCACACCTTATCGTCGGCGCGTTCGACGCGCTTCTTGGCGGACTTGACGTTGTGACATTGACCGAGTTCCACAAGTTTCTTCATCACGAACGGTTTGAACAGCTCCAACGCCATTTCCTTGGGGATACCGCATTGGTGAAGTTTAAGCTCGGGACCGACCACTATGACGGAACGTCCGGAATAGTCCACGCGCTTGCCCAGAAGGTTCTGACGGAAACGACCCTGCTTGCCGCGAAGCAATCCGGACAGGGACTTCAACTCGCGGTTGCCTGCGCCCGTTTGCGGACGTTTGCTGCGGCTGTTGTCCAACAGACTGTCCACTGCGTCCTGCAACATACGCTTCTCGTTGTTGATAAGTATCTCGGGAGCGTTGATCTCGATGAGCCTCTTCAAGCGGTTGTTGCGGTTGATGACTCTGCGATACAGATCGTTAAGATCGCTGGTGGCGTATCTGCCGCCGTCCAACGGCACCATTGCGCGCAGCTCGGGAGGCAATACCGGCAACACGGTAAGAATCATCCACTCGGGGCGGTTGCCGCTCTTGCGGAACGCTTCGACGATGTCCAGCCTCTTGATGGCGCGCACCTTCTTGGCGCCTTGGTTGGTCTTGGCAAGAATCTCTCTCAGTTCCTTGGCTTCCGCGTCGAGGTCGATATTCTGCAACAGTTCGCGAACCGCCTCGGCGCCCGTGCCCGCGCGGAAATTGAACATGGGGTCTTCCTTAGCCTTGGCTTGCGCCTCGCGGTATTCGCTCATAGACAGGATCTGCTTGTATTGCATTCCGCTCTGCATCGGGTCGATGACCACATAGCTCTGGAAGTTGATGAGCTGTTCGAGGTACTTGGGGGACATATCCAATATCAAGCCCATACGGGAAGGCGTACCGCGGAAGTACCATATATGCGATACGGGAGCGGCAAGCTCGATGTGTCCCATACGCTCGCGGCGCACCTTGGACTTAGTCACCTTGACGCCGCATTTCTCGCAAACGATACCCTTGTAACGAATGCGCTTATATTTGCCGCAGTGGCACTCCCAATCCTTGACGGGCCCGAATATTCTTTCGCAGAACAGACCGTCTTTTTCGGGTTTTTGCGTGCGGTAGTTGATAGTTTCGGATTTTTTGACTTCGCCGTAGGACCACTCTCTGATTTTTTCGGGAGAGGCGATACCGATCTGAATGGAATCGAAGTCGTTCATGAGGCCCGTGCGCGCCAATGTGTTGTTGCGCAACGTCGAAATGGCTTGACCTGTAATTGTTGTTTCGTTACTCATTTACACTGCCTCCTTATTCTTTGTCGTCATTGTCATCGTCGTCATCGTCGCCGAAGAGATCGAAATCGTCGTCATCCTCTTCGTCGTCGCCGTGAATTGCATCCAACAAGCTATCCAAGCCGTCGTCGTCGAGGTTTTCCTCGTCCTCCGGCTCGCCCTCTTTCTTCTCGCCGAACAAATCGCCGAGCGCGCCGTCGTCCTCGTCGTCGAACAAGCTGTCGAGACTGAAATCGTCGTCCTCGTCGGTGAAGGAACGCGTTTCGTCGGTGCCTTCGAGGGAGATCTCGTCTTCTTCATTGAAGTTGTGCATATCCGACTTGCGATCTTCACGTTCGGCTTGCATAATTTCGTTGTAGTCCGCCTCGTCGTCCACGGAGTCGCGCACGATGATCTCTTCCTTGTCGGGGGACAGGACCTTGACGTCCAATGCCAGAGATTGCAATTCCTTGATTAGCACCTTGAAGCTCTCGGGGATACCGGGATCGGGAATATTCTCGCCCTTTACTATCGCCTCGTACGTCTTGACGCGTCCCACCACGTCGTCCGACTTGACGGTAAGTATCTCCTGCAACACGTTTGCCGCGCCGTAAGCTTCCAACGCCCACACTTCCATTTCGCCGAAACGCTGTCCGCCGAATTGAGCCTTGCCGCCCAAAGGCTGTTGCGTAACGAGGCTGTAAGGACCTGTGCTGCGCGCGTGTATCTTGTCGTCTACCAAGTGTACCAATTTGAGGTAATACATATAGCCGACGGTAACTCTGTTTTCAAAAGGTTCGCCGGTACGTCCGTCGTACAATTGAACTTTGCCGTCCACCTTGCCCGTCTCCGGATTGACCATACCGTTCTCTTCAAACAGGCGACGTATTTCTTCCTCGCTGGCGCCATCGAAAACGGGAGTGGCGATATTCCAACCCAACATCTTGGAGATGAGTCCCAAGTGGACTTCCAACACCTGACCAATGTTCATACGGGAGGGAACGCCCAACGGGTTGAGTACTATCTGCAACGGAGTGCCGTCTTCCATAAAGGGCATATCTTCTTCCGGCAGGATGCGCGATACGACGCCCTTGTTGCCGTGACGTCCCGCCATCTTGTCGCCGACGGAGATCTTACGCTTTTGCGCGATGTATACGCGCACCAATTTGCTTACGCCGGGATCCAACTCGTCGCGGTTTTCTCTGGTAAATACCTTGACGTCCACCACTATGCCGCCCTCGCCGTTGGGAACGCGCAGAGACGTGTCTCTGACTTCGCGCGCCTTTTCGGAGAAGATGGCTCTCAACAATCTTTCCTCGGGGGTGAGGTCCGTCTCTCCCTTGGGAGTGACCTTACCCACAAGAATGTCGCCGGGGTGAACTTCCGCGCCGATACGCACGATACCGTCTTCGTCAAGGTCCTTCAACGCGTCGTCGCCGACGTTGGGGATATCGCGGGTAAATTCCTCCGGTCCGAGCTTGGTCTCGCGGCATTCAATCTCGTGTTCTTCGATGTGTATCGAAGTAAACGCGTCCTCTTTTACCAATTTCTCCGAAAGGAGTACGGCGTCCTCGTAGTTGTAGCCCTCCCAGGTCATAAACCCGATCATCATATTGCGTCCGAGGGCAAGTTCTCCGCCGTCGGTACTCGGACCGTCGGCAAGCACCTGACCCACCTCTACGCGATCGCCTTTTTTGACGATGATCTTTTGGTTGATGCAAGTACCCTGGTTGGAACGGACGAACTTTTTGAGGTTGTACTCTTTGAGTCCGCCGTTGTCGTTTTGCACGATTATCTTTTTGTCGGAGGCTTTGAGAACGGTGCCCGCTTCCTCCGCGATGATCATCACGCCGCTGTCATAGGCGATACGCGCCTCGATACCCGTCGCCACGATGGGCGCCTCGGGACTGATAAGCGGTACTGCCTGACGCTGCATGTTACTGCCCATCAACGCACGGTTGGTGTCGTCGTTCTCCAAGAAGGGAATAAGGCTTGTAGCAACGGAAATAAGCTGTCTGGGACTAACGTCGATGTAATCCACTCTTTCTCTCGGAAATTCCAATATTTCTTCGCGGCGGCGGCACGTGATACGTTCGCGCTTAAAGTAGCCGTTGTCGTCCAACGGTTCGTTGGCTTGTCCGATGATGTATTTATCCTCTTCGTCGGCGGACAGATATTCTACCGTGTCGGTAACCGTCTTGTGTATCTTGTCCACTCTGCGATAAGGCGCTTCTATAAATCCGTACTCGTTGATACGGGCATATCCCGCCAACGACGTGATAAGACCGATATTCTGACCTTCCGGGGTCTCTATCGGGCACATTCTGCCGTAGTGAGTATAGTGAACGTCGCGCACTTCGAATGTAGCGCGGTCGCGATTCAATCCGCCGGGACCGAGCGCGGAAAGCTTACGTTTGTGAGTCAGTTCGGCAATGGGGTTGGATTGATCCATAAATTGCGACAACTGCGACGAACCGAAAAATTCCTTTATGGCACTGCTGACGGGGCGGACGTTGATAAGCGTCTGCGGAGTGGCTTTGCCCGGTTCCTGAATAGCCATACGCTCGCGAATGACTCTTTCCAGACGGCTGATACCGATACGAAATTGATTTTGCAGCAATTCGCCTATACTGCGTACGCGGCGATTGCCGAGGTGGTCGATATCGTCCGCGGTGCCGATGCCGTATTTGAGTCCGAGGTTGTAGTTGACCGTCGCGATTATATCCGCGTGCGTGATATGCTTGCTGATAAGCTCGTCGCGGCGCGAACGGATAAGCGCGGCGGTATCTTCCGTACTCAACTCGGAAGACAATATTTCGCGGAGTACGGCGCTGTCTACGGATTCGTACAATCCGAGAGCCTTGTAGTCGATATCTGCGAAACGCACGTCCTGCGTAAGAGCATATGTGCGCGCTTCCACCGTGCGGTTGCCGATCACCTTGACGCAGGGACACTCTTCGGCAAATGCGATAATGCCCGCCACGTTGGATTTGTACAAATTGTAACCGTTGTCAAACGCTATCTGCGCCGCCTCGGACACGAGTATCTCGCTCTTTTTCTCGTCGTATGTGTTCTTGGGCAGCTCCGTCAAAACGCGTCCGCTTACGTCGATCTTCTCGTCGTCGATAGAGAGGACGCCCTTCTCGGTGAGTATCACGCAGCCCAGATTTTTGGACAGGATCTGTTGATAATCCGCGGGAGATTGCGCGTCGGAAGCGTCGAATATCTTGGTATAGGTCTGCTCGTCAGTGTAAATTTCATTTATGCCGCTCTGCTGAATGTCGTATGCGTCCGATTCGCTGAGCTTGGTCCCCTTGGTTATGACGCGGCGGCAGGGTACGGTAACTTTGTCGTCCAGATATGCGTTGACCGCCCGAGAGTAAAACTCTTCGTCGTCGCGAACTTCCGTTTCCACCGTTCTGCCCTTTTCGTCGAGGATTCTTATGCTGTGTACCACGCCGCTCTTGGCTATGGCTTCCGCTTGTTCGCGGGTAAGGCAAGTGTACTTGGCGTACGTTTGCAAATTGACTTCCACGTCCTTGCCGAGGGTCAAGCCCTTGATACGAGTGGCAAGCGCCAACTTTTTGTTGAACTTGTAACGTCCCACGCGCGCAAGATCGTAACGGTGCGCGTCAAACAGCAGGTCGTTCAACGTCTTTTGTACGGATTCGTCCGTGGGTATCTCGCCCGGACGCAGACGACGATATATCTCGATAAGCGATTCCTGATCGGTCGCGGTGTCGTCCTTGACGAAAGTAAGCGCAATAACAGGGTCGTACTCCAACAACTTGGCTATGTAGTTGCCGCTGCGGTTCTCCTTGTTGATACCGTCGTGCAGTATGCCGCGAAGCAGCACCGTTATCGGCAGCTTGCGGTTACGGTCGATGTGCACGTACAGCACGTTGGCGTTGCTGTCGTGTTCGATCTCCAACCAAGCGCCGCGGCTGGGCATTGCCGTCGTGTTGTAGACGGGTTTGCCGTTCTTGTCTTGCAGAATTTCGCAATACACGCCGGGAGAACGCACGAGCTGGGATACGATAACGCGTTCTGCGCCGTTGATAATGAAGCTGCCCGTATTGGTCATCAGAGGGAAGTCTCCCATAAATACTTCCTGCACGACCGCTTCGCCGGTGCCCTTGTTGGTGAGACACACTTTCAGTCTCAGAGGCGCCGCATAGGTGGCGTCACGCAAACGGCACTCTTCCTCGGAATACTTGGGAGAGCTGTCGATGTGATGTTCCAGAAAGTCCAGACGGAAGTGTCCCGCGAAGTCCTCGATGGGAGAAAAGTCCTCAAAGACTTCCGTGATCCCCTGCTCGATGAACATCTTGTAACTCGACTTTTGCACCTCAATCAGGTTGGGCAAAGGCAGCACTTCCTTTGTCTTGGAAAACGACTTTCTTTCGTGATTTCCGTATTTTACGATCTTGATGTCTTGCTGCATACAAAACTCCTCAAAAAAATTTTTCAAAAATTTTGGCAAAAATTGTTGCAAAGTCGCCCGCAATATGGTATTGTGAAAATACCGATTGACCGTTTCAGGTGGAAAAATACGCAAAAAAAAGCGCAAAATTCCCCAAGGGCACATATACACAAAGTATATATTATCACTTTTGCGGTCAATAGTCAAAATTATGCGATAAGTAGTATCAAAAAATAAATAAGAAAATATTTTTTCACTATTGCGCTTCGTTATCCGAAGCGCATTTTTTGTGCCGAAGCAACCCGTTCTCACACCGTTCCGACGCAATTAAAAGGAGCCGCCGCATTGAGCGGCGGCGCCTGACTGCCTTATGTATTTATGCAAAATACTCATTCAGTTCGATTTGAACATTCACTACTATCAGACATATAATTTGAAACTTAATCAATTATGCCTATGTTTCATTATAGCAAATAAGAATTTCTTACATTTTACCAAGCAAATCGCTCTTCTTTTGATTGAATTCTTCTTCGGTTATTATACCGGAATTTTTAAGTTCGGCAAGTTTTTTCAAACTGTCCGCCACATCGGATTGTACCGATACCGGCTGTTGTGCTTGGGAGACTTCTTTTTGGGCGTTTTTTATTGCCTCTACTATGAACGCCACAACTTCATCGGCGTTTTCTACATACGGTATCTTGATAACACCCGAAGTCGAACTTATTCTTAACATTTTGCCATCATAAAAAGATAACAATGTTTTTACTGCTACAATATTATCGACTTTTTCAATAGGCATGCGCAATTGAATTTTTGATATGGGGATAAATCCGAAATAACAGCCGATTAGTTCCTTTTCATATGCCGTAAGACTTGTCAGTTTTCTTTGCCGTTGCTTCAACAGCCCAAAAACCACCGGAATTGCCGCGAATACCAGCAAAATAAATACAAATAAAACAACGTTTCCTGTTTCAATTGAAAATTCTGTTTTGTTATCCCATTCCCAATACCACTTCTCTGAAAATTCAAGCTCAAACCAACGAACATATTCATGTTTATAAGAAGTAGCTTGTGGTACAGTAGGAATCATACCACGCTCGACATGTACGCCCACAATAAAGCCCACACCAATCAATATTACAACCACAGCACAGTAAACAGCCAGAAAAATCCACATCGACTTAGACATCTTGTTAGATATAATTGCTTTGCACTCTTTGTTTTCCATAAATTTTCTCCTTTTCAAATAAAATCTTTTTTTTGATATAATCACGATTAAATATCGCTTCACTTGCTTATCAAACAGCAATCGTTGCATACATGATCGCAGCTAAATGTACTGTCGGCTATAACTTTTCCAATTTCGGTACAAACAACAAAATCTCTTTTTTCTGCACAACTTCGGCATATTGGTTGGTCGTTTGTAGTTTCCAGATCTGTTTCTTCACCGCAAATAAAACATTTCATGTTTTCACCTCCAAAAATATTATACTAGATATTTTGTCTAGTGGCAAGATAAAATGTGTAGTTTTGGCTAAAATTTTTTTATGGATAAATTATTTTGTCAAAACATACGTTCTGCTCGTAATTTTTGTGGGCTTACACAAAAGGAAGTCGCCAACAAATTAGGCGTAGTGGAAAGCTGCTATGCCAATTGGGAACAAGGACGAACCGAGCCAAGCATTGAAATGCTGAGAAAACTAGGAGAAATTTTTCAAGTTTCTATTGACGAATTGATAAATAATGATCCGCGCATTTAGAATCTTTATTTTACTAGTAGAATAGTACCTCATTGCGCTTGATTACAAAAAGTTGCACTCTTTATCGGCATTTACGACAATTTTCACTGTCTCCGTTTGTTTTTTTGCAAAATGAAAGTCTCCACGGACAAACGCGGCTATTGGAAAACATATTTTTAACAAAAACCAACTACAACCATTTTATTG
Source organism: uncultured Clostridia bacterium (assembly GCA_947625185.1). Lineage (GTDB taxonomy): Bacteria > Bacillota > Clostridia > Christensenellales > CAG-314 > Fimimonas. Next base: position 673 of record CANQNJ010000035.1, on the reverse strand, counting down.
CCAAACAACATACAATGTACGTTCGCACACGATAATATGATTGCAATATCGCACCACTTCGCGCCACATTTACTTTGCGGTAAATCCTGATTGCAAACGGCAATAAAGAAAAATTTTTGATTTCATATTAAAGTGGAATTTTTACGATAAGAATATCATACGTTTGAAAAAATTATTGCTTTTCTGCGCGCCATATAATTAAAAACATATTGCCCAAAAAATTATGACGGCGGAGATACGAGCAAGGCGAGGCTCAACAAAGCATTGCGAAGTATATACGCCGTCATAAACCGCACAAAAAAAACTCCGACATACATTGGAGCTTTTAATGGATGCGGCAACAACTCTTCATCGTTCGAACAGTTGAATTTAATTAGTAAATATGTCGCTACGCGCCATATTTAGCTTTTTTTGCCCTTTTGCCGCACAAAAAAATCTTCGACATCAGTCGAAGATTTTTAATGGATGCGGCAACAATTCTTCATCGTTCGAACAGTTGAATTTAATTAGTAAATATGTCGCTGCGCGCCATATTTAGCTTTTTTTGCCTTTTTGCCGCACAAAAAAAATCTTCGACATAAGTCGAAGATTTTTAATGGATGCGGCAAAACCTTACTCTCCCGGGCCGTGTCCAGCCAAGTACCATAGGCGTTTTGGGGCTTAACTTCTGTGT
>CANQNJ010000034.1 GCA_947625185.1 uncultured Clostridia bacterium | reverse complement strand
TATTTCAAACGTTCTTGCGATCGTCCCTGTGTAGTTGTGTATGCCCATAACGGTAACGGTTGCCGTCCCCGCGTTTACGTTGTTGTCGTATTTTACCGTAAAGTCGACGTCTTGCGAGAGTTCGGTTTTGTCTTGCACGGTAACTTCGGGACAGTGCGGCTCTCCCGTGTAGACTAAGTCTCCGTCATTTACGGCAATGGTGCAAGAATTGATGTCTTTGGGAGAAATAACAAAGCGGGCTGTATTTTCTGTCGAGTAGTAGTTTTGAGATTCTTCGACAATAGCTTTTATTAGATATGCGCCTGCGTCGGTAGGCTTGGCTTTATAGAAAGAGTCGCTCCCCTCTGTCGCATACAGGAATGTTATGCTTGCTTTTTCTTCTTCTCCCATTGTAGTCGGGTCGGGTATAACGTCATCGCCGTATGTCCAACCGCGTTGAGACACGGCAAAGTTTTGCCTTTCGGCTTTGTCAATAGTGAAATACAATATTTTCGATCCTGTGTAGTTGTGTATGCCCGCAACGGTAACGGTTGCCGTCCCCGCGTTTACGTTATTGTCGTATTTTACCGTAAAGTCGACGTCTTGCGAAAGTTCGGTTTTGTTTTGCACGGTAACTTCGGGACAGTGCGGCTCTCCCGTATAGACTAAGTCTCCGTCATTTACGGCAATGGTGCAAGATTTGATGTCTTTGGGAGAAATAACAAAGCTCGATATGTTTTCTGCCGAATAGTAGTTTTGGGATTCTTCGACAATAGCTTTTATTAGATATGTGCCTGCGTCGGTGGGCTTGACCTCATAAAAAGAATTGCTCCCCTCTGTCGCATACAGGAACGTTATGCTTGCTTTTTCTTCTTCTCCCGTTATGGTTGGGTCGGGTATAACGTCATCGCCGTATGTCCAACCGCGTTGAGACACGGCAAAGTTTTGCCTTTCGGCTTTGTCAATAGTGAAATACAAAATTTTCGTCCCTGTGTAGTCGTTGATGCCCGTAATCTTTGCCGAAGCCTGCCCTGCATTCTCATTGTTGAGATATTCCACGCGAAAATCTATATTTACAACAAGATAAACGTCCCCGTCCCTTGCTATCACGTCGGGAGTTCGGGCTTGTCCGTCGTATACAAACAGCGTTTGTTCGAGTTTCAGTTCGGACAACAAGGAAATGTCTTTTACGACTTCTTTTATCAGGGTAATTTGCGTTTCGGTATGATTGTAGTTGTCTTTATCCGTTCCGACATACTCCGCCGTTGCGATTGTCCTCTCGCCTATGGTTTTATCGGGGTCTTTCCAACGCCAATCTTTGCAGTCCAGCGGGACGTCGTTTAACGTAAGTGCTTTTCTGCTGACGACTATTACGTCTGGCGGCGATTGATCGGGAAAGTCTGCTTTGCGGATGGTGAACGTTTCGGTGATCTTGCCCGTGTAAAGCCCCTTGCCCGTAATTATTACCGATGCGGCGCCTGCGTTGGTGTTGTTTGTGCAAGACAACGAGTAGTCCAACCCGTCGCGCAGTTGCAGCCCGTTGTGCGTAACCGTGACGATCGGAGTGATAGGCTTGCCCGTATAAGTATATTCGCCTTTTATCGATACGATGGCGTCGGATATATCCGTCAGATACGGCGGGTCTTGGGCAATTTTGTTGACCTTGAAGCCGCAAGTCTTTATCTGATAACATTCGGCGTCATCGCCCACATAGCGCAGAGAATAGCGAAAATCCGACAGCCCCGTTTGAAGTCGTAAGTCATCGTCAATCCACTCCCAATCGACGGGAATGGGTATCTGATGCAACATCGTAATGTTGTTGTATACATCTACCGTTCCGTTGATTGCTCCGGGCGGATATTTCGGCTTGGCTACCTCAAATGTGGTAGTACGAGTGCCGAAGTAGTCGTTTGCGCCGACGATTTCCGCCGTGGCGATTCCCGGCGTTTTGTTGTTTAACAGCTTTACGGTGTAATCTTGCCCTTTTTGCAATATTTTGTCGCCGAAATACACGGTTATATCGGGGATTTGCTCTTGACCTTTTACATAATAGAGCAGTCTGTCGGCTATCTCCACTCTTGCATAACGCATATCGTTTCCAAGCGGCGTTTCGCGCGGGACGGTATCTGTTACGGCGCGGATTCGGGTGCACATATTGTAAGACGTGCTGTCGGCGTAATACCCGCTGTATTTCATACTCGTCCATTCGCCTTTATACAGGCGATAAGTCATATCGTTTGTCGATTGACTGTCCGCGCCGTAAATGGCGTAAAGCGGATTGTCGTTTGCGTCCGTGCCGCTGATCACGATAGAAAAATATTCTCCCTGTTCAAGCGGAACGGGTTTGTCGAGATCAACCGTATAGAATCCTTCGTTTTCGAAGTAAATATTTTGTTTTTCCGCAACCAATTCGCCGCTGCTCGGGATGTTGACTGCGTCATTGACGTTGCCGGGGTTGGCGGTCAGATGTCTGTATATTTTGACGTTGGCGGTCAGCTTTTTGTTTTTTACGCCGAATACGACGGCTTTCAGTCGTTCCTGTTCGGAGGCGTTGGACAGTTTTGCTTCGTATATGGCGCCGTGAGCGTCGGTGATGAAAGCGGTGTCGTTGTTTATCACTTGTCCGTCGTAGTAGTACAGGTTGGGGTAATCTTCTTTCATCGAAGTATCTACCGCATACAGATTGTTGCTCAGATACGAATCGTAAGACAGATAGAAGCAATAGGTATCGTTTACGGAATTTCCACCCGCGCCCCAACTGTTTTTTACGATCCATGCGCCGTTTGACTCGGGCTTGTCCGGTAAAAACAGATTGCTTTGTATGCTGTCGTCCCACCCGACTATGAGAGAAGCGTGTCCCAACGACTCGCCGTCGCTGTGGTACAGGTAATTTTGCCAAGTGTAGATCGGCGCCTTGTATTCCATAGTTACCGACCCGTATTGCAGCACCGCGCGTTTGATAGCCTCTCTGTCGTTGGCAATATGCGTATACCCCCGTACAAAATATTTCGATTCGCCGATGGCTTTTTTTATTTCGCTGTCGGTAGATGCGTCCGATGTCGTTTGATCGATGGGAGAATACCCCTGCGTCATCGCAAGAAACGCTTCGTCGGCGTGCGCGCCTTGATTCCATTCGTCGGAAAAAGTATCATTGCTTGTGTTGAAGAGCGGATCGTTCTTTCCGTCGCGGTTGTGCCGTACATAAGCAGCGGCGATCTCATCCAGATTGAGCGTATCCTTCGTGACGGACGGATCGATGCCTTTTCGCAATATGCTTGCTTCCACTGCCCCTATGGCGGTATATGCCCAACATATCAGCTTGCCGCCCTGATTTCGTGCGGGCGTAACATACCCGTAGTTTCTTCCGTCGAAGCGGCTCAGGTGCGTCCAGGCGTCGAGTTGCGCCTCCGATGCGTCTTGAAGTTCCGTCAGATTTTCGGGGGCTTTTGCCGAGACGGACAGCGGTTGGGTTGAGGCGGAAGCGACCGCGTCACCGTTTACTCCGAAGAAAATCCCTGCTGCCAGAGAGACGGTAGTGACACATAATAAAATTATAGCCGTAAATAAATGTTTCTTCATAGCTGAGTTGATTTTACAAAATCCTGCGTCGCTTGTCAAATAAAAGTTGCCCGTCGGGCAGGCGGATATGCCCTGTTTGCAACGGAACAAATACAGAAATAAAGACGTCCTTGTCAACAGCGCGGCATAAATGAGAGAATATTTTGACGATATCGGTACTCGAAGCGTGGCGACGCAAATGAGTAAAAAACGGTTTGAGAAATGTCGGGGCGTAGAAGTAAATGAAATACAGAAGTCTACTTACAAATTAAGGCAGAATTTACGCGCACGACGCGTTAAACCAATCACTGCACTATGTAGATTGCCTTGTTCGCCCTTCGTCCTTAGGTGCAATATGTTTATTTTGTGATATAGCTTATGCGAGCCGAAGGGACGGCTTTATATTCACAGTTTCCGACCATATTCCTACGGGCAAGCGTAATTTGCCCTGCCCGTCGGCAAATATCAGAAATGTCTGCGGTTTGTGGACTCGCGCAGCACGAGCGTGGTGGAGACGGTTATCATACGGGTGGGCGTATCGGGATTTTCGATACGGTTGACAAGTGTTCGCAGCGCTTCCCTGCCCAAAAAATCTTTATCTATGGAAAAAGACGTTATCTCCGGGACCACCGCGGTGGACTCCGGCACGTTGTCAAAACCTACCACCAACGCATCCTGCGGAACGCGCAGTTTAAGGCTCTTCAATGCGTCGCAAACGTTGCGCGCGACAAAGTCGTTGCAGCAAATAAAACATTCGGGCTTGTAGTGCAGTTTCAAAATTTCCGTTCTTATCGCTTCGGGGTTGCCGTAGTCGAAACTTTCGTCCCTGCACAGTATGTCGTGACTGTCGGAGTGCAGTCCGATGCCCAGGCTTATGCCGCGGCGCATTCCGATATACCTGTCGTAAAAGCTAAGACAATGAGTACGGTCGCCTACGAATGTAAAGTGTTTTACGTTGTACTTTTGCCCCAAGTATTTTACGATGTAAAAGATGGATTTTTCGTCGTCGGTGCTTATGACGTCGTAGTTCTTGTTTAACCTGATGTTGCTTGCCGTAAAGTCGTTGAAACAGACCGGTTTGCCCAGGTTTACCAATTTGGTTATAAAATCCCTGTCAAAACATTCGATCGCCATTATTCCGTCTACGTTAAGTTCCTTTACATACTCGGCAAATCCGGAAAAAGGCGTGCGGTTGAGCGCATATGTGTATTGAAAAAGTTCGTAGTTGCGCTCATAACAGCCGTTCTCGATGGATTTTACCAACGGAATAAAATAATTTATGTTGATGAGAGGCTTGCCCGCCACCATCAGGATACGGTAGCGCTTGGCGCCTATCTCGATGTGGCTTGCGTTGAGAGATTTGTAATTCATCTCCTGTGCTTTTTTCAGCACGAGTTCTCGCGTCGCCTCGGGAACATACTGCCCGTTCAGCGCCTTGGAAACGGTGTTGCGCGACAAATTCAACTGTTCGGCAATACTCTGGATGGTCACTGCTTTTTTCATTTTTACCTCTTTGTCCGTATCGCGTTTAACGGCAGATGATCGTCACGACGTATCGCGTTTTCGGCGGAACGTTTTGCCCGATACAATACCCTCATCGTCGGCAGGTGGAAATCTATTATATTAAATATTATAATAACCAATAAAAAAAGTCAACTTTTTCATATGCACAAATTTTGCCGTTTATCCATTGTGCAAATGCACAAATCCAAATTTTTTGTTGACATTGTGTTTTGCAAATATTATTCTGTTAGCGCAAAAAACGTCTACAAACGACATTTTCAATCGATCAGTAATATCTAATATATAGGGGTATCTATGAAAAAGTTCAGGTTTTTCGGTTTGATAACGGCGGCATTGATTTGTCTGGCTATGTGCTTTGCGGCATGTGACGGCGCCGATCTCGGCAAACACGAACATGTGTGGGACGATGGCGAGATAACGACTATGCCCACCTGCTACAAGGAGGGCGTCAGGACTTACCGTTGTACGGTGAAGGGTTGCGAGCAAACCAAGACGGAACCCGTGCAGGTAACTGCGCACAAGTGGGACGACGGCACACAGACCAAGGCTCCCAAGTGTAACGAGGCGGGAGAAACCACTTTCCGCTGCACCAACAGCGGCTGCACTGCGACCAAAACGGAACCGATAGGCAAGACGGACCACGAGTGGGATCAGGGCGTTATCACAACGCTGTCGGATTTCGACGCGAAGGGACAGCGCACTTTTACATGTCAAAACTGTCTGACTCCGCGCGTAGAGGTATTGAACGCCTACGCCGATTTCGTCGAGCAATTCGGCTTGGATAGTTGGCGCTACGGTACCGCAACGGATTTTGACGAGGAAACGGGCGACTTCACCCTCGCAAGCAACGGTCAAACGGCGGTAACGGCAAGCGGCGTTACGGTAGAGGGCGCTGTCGCCGTGGGATACACCTTCGGTCAGAGCTTGCCCGACAGATGCAAGGCGGCGTTTACCGTCAAGTTCGATGGCAATGTGTTGGCATACGTTGTGTTAAAAGCCGCCGACGGCAGCGTCAAGGAGTTCAAAAGGCTAAATGAGCAGGTCGGCGCGGTGAACTTTGACGCCGACGTAGAAAAAGACGCGCTTGGCGTGCAAAAGGACGACACGCTTTACCTCGTGTTGAGCGGCAACGCCCGGGGCGCGTTGAGTTTTCATTTGTACGCACCCTGTCTGCACGTATGGAGCAGCTCGGTGACAAAGGCTCCCACCTGCACCGACGTCGGCACAAAGACATTTACCTGCGTCAACGACGGTTGCGAGGAAAGCTTCACCGAAGAAATGGAGGCAACAGGTCACCGTTGGGACGGCGGCGTCGTCACGGAGGAAGCCACGGAGGACAAAGAGGGCGTACGCACGTTTACTTGCCAAGACTGCGGCGACACCAGGACGGAATCCATACCCAAGGTGGAGCATATCGAATACGAAGACTCTGCAAACTTTGCGGAAGACTTTGCGCAGACCCTTGCGGGCAACGGCAATTGGCAAGTGGGCAGAGTGGAATATATCTGGACGCAAGAGGACTTTACCTTTACCGCCCTTACGGAAAAGACGGCAGAAGCCTTTACCAACGGCGATCCTTGGATGGAAGTCAAGGGCGATTGGATGGCAAACAACGGCATGGTCGGATTGGCTTACCGCTTTACCAAGTCGGTGCGCGCACGGTTCGAATTTACTTTGAACGCCGTCAATAGCGGCAAATTCTCACTGCGTTGGGCATTGAAGGGCAGCGACGGCGCCATCAAGACCAATGACGGCAAGGCTTCCTGGGGCGGAGATGTATCTCCCAACACGATATCGAGCGAATTGACCGTTGTCGCCGGCGATACGCTGTATATACTTGTGAACAACGAGAGCGGTCCCAATGACAACCAATGCACTTTCTCGTTTGTAATTCAAACTCCCCATTCCGATACAAGCGAAGTCACGTTTGATTTCTCCGAAGATTTCGCCGCAACGCTTAACGGCACGTCCAATTGGAGCGTAGGCATTGCCAATTACAGTTGGGAGGGCGGCGAAAGCTTTACCGTTACGCCCATTACGGACAAGAGCGACGACGCATTCGTTCACAGCGACCCCAACTTTGAAATTAAGCGCGATTCGATGACGTTCAACGGTATGGCGGCGCTTGCATATCGGTTCGACGATGCAACGACAAGCAGTTTCCGCTTTGCTTTGCACGGCGGCGAAAACGGCGAATTTGCGGTGCGGTGGGCGCTTACGGACGCAGAAGGCAACGTCAAGACCAATAACGGTACTCCCACCTGGAGCGGTATGGCGCGCGACGTCGATATAGTAGCCGAAGTGACTGCGCAAGCGAACGATGTCTTGTATGTGCTTGTCAACAAGGAAAAGGAGGGCGATCATTGCGACTTTACCTTTACCGTAACCGCCGAAACAAAGTCCGACGTTGAGCCGGAATGGAATGAAGAAAGCGGCTTTGCGGACGAATTCCAAGCCACGCTCGACGGCACGTCAAATTGGAGCGTAGGCACGGTTCAATACGATTGGGGTACGGAAAACTTCACCTTTGCGGAATTGACGAGCGCCGACGGAGCATTCAAACAAGACAATCCTTGGGTAGAGATCAAGGGCGATTGGATGGCAATTCAGACAATGGTTGGATTTGCATACAAGTTTGACGTTACGGGCACCGTACATTTCGACCTTCGCTTGCGCGGAGTAGCCGCAGACAGCGCGTTTACCGCACGTTGGGCGTTGAAGAGCGCCGACGGCACGATCAAGACCAACGACGGCAAAGCTTCGTTTGTGGGTAACGACAGAGAACTAAACGCTTCGGAAGAACTCGAAGTTGCGGCAGACGACGTGCTTTACATATTGATACAGAAAGAGAAAGATTCCGATCAATGCAACTTTGCAATTACGGTTACAACCGAAGCCGTCGAATATCGGGAGATCGCCAACTTCGGCAACGACTTTGCGCAGACGCTTGAAGGCACGTCAAATTGGAGCGTAGGCACGGCTCAATACGATTGGGGTGCGGAAAACTTCACATTTACCGCCTTTACCGAAAAGAGCAACGATGAATTTAAGCAAGACAATCCTTGGGTAGAGATCAAGGGCGATTGGATGGCAATTCAGACAATGGTCGGCTTGGCTTACAAGTTTGACGTCGCATGCGCCGCGCATTTCGATTTTCATCTGCTCGGAAGAGACGCAGGCAGCGCGTTTACCGCGCGTTGGGCGTTGAAGAGCGCCGACGGCACAATCAAGACCAACGGCGGCAATGCTTCGTTTGTGGGTAACGACAGAGAACTGAGCGCTTCGGAAGATCTTGAAGTCGCGGCAAACGACGTGCTTTACATAGTGATACAAAAAGAGAAAGATCCCGACCAATGCGACTTCTCGTTTGTTATCGAGGCAACCCAAGCGGCGGAACCCATTCAGCCCAAGACAAGTAATTTCAACGACGAATTCCAAGCCACGCTCGACGGCACGTCAAATTGGAGCGTAGGCACGGTTCAATACGATTGGGATGCGGAAAACTTTACTTTCGCCGCCCTTACGGAAAAGACGACCGACGCGTTCAAAAACGGCGATCCCTGGATGGAAGTAAAGGGCGATTGGATGGCAAACAACGGTATGGTCGGTTTGGCATACACGTTTGACAAAGCCGCAAGCGCCGAGTTTACGTTCCGCCTCAACTTCATCGACAGCAGCGAGTTCTCCGTTCGTTGGGCGTTGAAGAGCGCCGACGGCACGATCAAAACTAACGACGGTAAGGCTTCCTGGGGCGGAGAAGTTTCTCCCATTACGGCGGAAAGCTCCTTCCAAGTACAAGCGGGCGACACGTTGTATGTGATTGTAAATCACGAAGGCACCGCCGATAACCAATGCAATTTCGATTTTACCGTAACGACCCGATAATAAGGTCGTAACGGCAATCAATGTAAAACAAACGGCGCTGCGCGTCCAAACAAACGCGCATTGCCAACAATATCTTACGCGTACGCGCGCACAAAAAAAGTATCGCCTTGGGGGATATTATGAAAGTAAAACAAACCAAGATAGTGTCAATTTGCCTGTTGGCGGCGGTTTTGTTAGCGTCTTTGCTGTGTGCCGCTTTGACTGTCGGCACAAAGGGCTATGCAATGGAAATGGTCGACGACTATGCCGGCGCCTACCGCAATAGTTTGTCGTTCTCCGCAAAACGCGGATGGAACAACGACCCCAACGGGCTGTTGTACGTCAACGGCGTATGGCATATGTACTATCAATATAACTACGACAAGAACACTCAATCCACAGAGCTTGGTTGGGGACATATGAGTTGGGGGCACGCCACAAGCGAGGATCTTGTACATTGGACGGAGCAGCCCGTCGCTTTGCCGGAGGGGCAGGACGGTTACGGAATGATGTTTTCCGGCAGCGCCGTTTACGATGAGAAAAATACCAGCGGTCTGTTTGACATGGGCGCCGACGGCAAGGTGGCGGAAGGTCAGGGCATAGTGGCAATACTCACTCAACCCACCGAAGATCAACGCCAGGTGCTTGCGTACAGCAAGGATAACGGCAACAGTTTCACTGTTTACGGCGAAGTTGTCGGGCGCAAAGAGGACGGTGGAGTAAACGACAATGAGTTCCGCGATCCCAAAGTGTTTTGGAGCGAGCAGCACAACAAATGGCTTATGGCGGTCGGCGGCGGCTCCGTACGGATGTATTCGTCGGACAATCTTAAAAAGTGGACTTTCCTCGGCGAAACGGGTTATTGGGGCGAGTGTCCCGATATTTCCCGCTATGTGGTAGACGGCGTTACCAAATATGTGTTGGCAATGTCGCCCGAGGACAAACCGCAAAGTCACGAATACAACGGCACTTCGCGTTCGGATACATATTATCCCGCGGAATATTACGTTGTGGGCGATCTGGACGACAACGGTCTGTTTGTGAGCGATCAACCCGTCCGCCGCATAGAGGAGGGCATCGATTGCTACGCATTGCAGACATTCAACGGCGCTCCCGACGGCAAAGTCTACGGCGTAAGTTGGTCTGCAAGTTGGAAAACTTGCGGTTTGTACGAACGTTTCCGTCAGACGTACAACGGCGGAATGACGGTAGTCACTCAATTCGATCTTGTGCAGGACGGCGAAGGTTACGCTCTCATTCGCAACCCCGTGGCGGGCTATAACGATCTGCGTACGGAAGTTATCGGCGAGTACGACGGCAAACTTACCAAGGGCGCAACGGCGTTGAGCGACGTCCGCGCCGACGTTGCCGATATGGAAGTGGAGTTGGATTTCAACGGCGGCAATGCAAGCAGCGCCGAGTTGTGGCTGCGCGTATCCGACGTGGAAAAAGTCAGATTGGTATACGACGTTACAACGCAAACGCTTACGTTGGACCGCTCGGAGAGTTCGCTTCTTGCACAAAGCACTATGCGTTACGCGGATAAGTACTCCAAGCACGTGGAACTGAACGACGGCAAATTGAAACTGCGCGTATTGTTGGACAGAGCGTTCGTAACGGTGTTCGCCGACGGCGGCAAAGCCGACTTCTTCTGCGCGATATTCCCCTCGGCAATATCCGACGGCATGCGCCTGTTTGCCGATGGCGACGTCAATGTAAATGCTCGTGTATACGGAATGGAAAGCATATTCGATATACCCGATAACGACGAACTGTTTATTACCACAGACAAAATAGACGGCACCGTAGGCACCGTTTATCCCGTCGCAGCCTCCTCTTTCGGCAGCGCCTTTGACGCAAGCAAGGTCAGGTTCGAAGTGGTGGACGGCGATAGGAACGTCCGTCTGGAACAGTACGGCGCAATCGCCTACGTTACGCCTTTGCATCAGGGCTTTGCGCGCATAAATGTCAGCTACGACGGCGCTCTGCGCGACGATATCGAGGTATATTCCTACGCCGACGGTTGGTCAAGCAATCTCGACTTCCCGTATGCGGACGACGGATTTTCATTCTACGGAGACAAGGGCTTGCTGCTCTCCTGCGCGGGCGACGGCTTCCGCTTCGGCGACAAGCGCGTCACGGGCAACTATGTTTACTCTGCGGAGTTCCTGCCAAGCGACAACGCGCAAGCCGCGGGCTTGGTATTCGGCGTAAACGATACTCACTACAACTATTGGGTGGCAACGGCGGACACTGCGGAAAACAAGGTAAAGATATGGCAAGCGGGCATCGGCGAGCTTAACTCCGTCGATTACGCCTTTGAACGGGGCAAGCTGTTCAAGCTGACCCTTGTGGTAAATCAGGGCGTGGCAAAAGTATTTGTCAACGACGACACCGTTGCGGCTTTGACGTTGAAATTGCAGGACTACGACGGCGGCGCATTGGGACTGAACGTATTTAACGGAGAGTTCAGAATAACCAACGTTCGCCTGATGCAGAACGACAGCTACGAGGGACATCTGTACTTGGGCGGCTACACCGTGAAGAAGGTGTACAACCTCACCGACGGGCACGTCGGACTTGACGACGGCGATTACTCGGTACGCAACGGAGTTCTCAGTCTGTCCGACGACTATCTCAGAACGTTGGAAGCGGGCGTCAGTTACAAATTCCGCGCCGTAACGGATTTTACCGACTTCGACTTCGAAGTGACGACGGATTTCACTCCCGTAACGGTACGTCCGGCGGTGGAGAGATTTTACAGTGGCAACGACGTAGTGTTGGAGCTTAACTCTGATGTGAAGGTACACAGGGTGACGGTGGACGGTAACGAGGTCGCGTTCGAGCAACGGGACGGCAACGTGGTTATATCGGCAAATGACGCCGTGGCAGCGGGCTTCGGCAAGCACTCCGTGCAGTTGTTTACCGATTGCGGCAGACCCACCGCGGAATTTGTTCTTGCCGAACCTGTCGAAACGCTCACCGAAATGGAAGAAAAAGCTACGCATGTGTTCTTTTGGGTAGACATTGCCATTTTCGGTTCGCTTATACTGTGCTATGTGGCTTTTGTGGTGATCAAAAAAGCCAAAAAACACTGATACAACCAAGTAAAGGGGGACAAATATGTCAAACGAACTAACTACCGCCGCGCTCGAAGATCAATTGGATCAACAGACGGGCGCCGTGGACGAAATCGGCGTGGATCTTGTCGAACAGGCGTATGAGGCGCTGGACGGCGAATCCGCCGACAAGAAGAAGCAACACCCCAAGTGGGAGGCGTGGAAAACAAATTTCCGCCGTCACGGATGGATATTGCTGTTTATCATACCGGCATTTATCTATGTTTTGATTTTCTGCTATGTACCCATGTACGGTATTCTGGTGGCGTTTCAGGATTATATGCCCGGCGACAGCATAATCGGCAGCGGCACCACCTGGATAGGATTTCAGAACTTCAAAACGTTCTTTTCCAATCCAAACTTCTGGGACTACTTTTTGAACACGTTTTTGCTGTGCATATTCGGCTTTTTGGTTGGTTTTCCCCTGCCGATTATCGTGGCATTGCTGTTAAACTCGCTGCGTTCCAAAAAAGTCAAGAAAGGTTTGCAGATATTGTACTATGCGCCGCACTTCATATCATTGGTGGTAATGGTAGGAATGTTGAAGTTGATCTTCGGTTCGGACGGACTGTTGGATCAACTGAGCAGACAGATGGGCGGCGACGCAGGCGGACTCAAACTGTTCCTCACGCCGGAGGCGTTCAGACCGTTGTTTATTTTCAGCGGCAATTGGCAGGATTTCGGTTGGTCGGCGATAGTGTACCTTGCGGCGCTTTCCGGCGTCGATCCCGCTCTGCACGAGGCGGCAAAGATGGACGGCGCAAGCCGTTTCCGCCGCATATTCAGCGTGGATCTGCCCGCTATATTGCCTACGATAGTTATGCTTATGATACTGTCCGTCGGCAACCTTATGAGCTGCGGCTACGAAAAAGTCTTGCTTATGCAAACGGCGGGCAACCTGGAAACAAGTGAAATTTTGTCTACATACGTGTACAAATTCGGTCTGATGAACGGTCAATACGGAGTAGGTACCGCCGCGGGACTGTTCAACTCCGTCATCAACGTGGTGCTGCTGGTTATAGCCAACTTTACCAGCAAAAAGCTTACCAACAACAGCATGTGGTAAAGGGAGGGTACAAACGTGTTTGAACTTTTGGAAAATATTTTTACAAACAATATGATATCGACGCTGTCTCTTGTTATCCTGACGATCGAGTTGGCTATTAGCGGATTTTTGCTTTACAAGCGTCGCTTAAACAAACGCTTTGCGGCAGTCGGTAACTCCGCGATTCGCCCCGCAAAGAGCGCATTGCCGAGCAACGTCGTGATGGCAACGGGCAACGAGGCGGAGTCGCAAACCCCGCGCAACTACAACGAGGTAAAGCAGATCGCCAAGAAAAACAAGATAAAGGAGAGCAAGGGCGACGTGGTGTACTACGTCATTTGCGGATTTATCCTGTTCTTGCTTGCCGTGATAGTTATCTATCCTCTGTATTACATTATAATTGCGTCCATATCCGACGCCGACGCGGTTATGTCCGGCGACGTGTGGCTGTACCCCGTAAAACTTACTTTTTCCGGTTACGGAAGTCTGTTTCAACGGGACGACGTGTGGAGAGGTTACTTCAACACCATAGCGTACACCGTGTTGGGCACCGTATTTAACGTTGTCCTCACCATTCCCGCAGGCTGGGCGCTTTCTCGCGATTATTTGCCTTTCCGCAAATTGATAACGACAATGCTCATCATCACGATGTTTTTCGGCGGCGGTCTGGTGCCGTACATAATAGTGTGCAGAGCATTGGGACTGTATCAGAACCCGTTGATCCTTATTATAGGCGGCGGCGTCAGCGTGTACAATGTGTTTATGTGCAAGTCGTTCTTCTCCTCCAACGTCCCCAAAGAAGTGTTGGAGGCGGCGCAAATAGACGGCGCGGGAGAGGTTCGCACCTTTTTCGATCTGATATTGCCGATATCGACGTCGATAATCAGCGTAATGGTGCTGTTCTACGCCGTCGGGCATTGGAACAACTACATCGACGCGTATATCTTCAACATTGACAAGAGCTTCTACCCCCTGCAAACGGTATTGGACGGATTGCTTTCCGCCACCAATGTGGGCGAGGGCGAAGTGGTAGTGGAACAAATGCGTATTGCAACTCAGGTAAAGTTCACCTCTATTATTGTGGCTACCGTGCCTATTTTGGTACTGTATCCGATGATAGAAAAGCACTTTGGTCAAGGCGTACTTGTTGGTTCGTTCAAATAACGGAGGACTGTATGAAAAAAATCATCATAGGCGTAACGTCGGCGATTTTGTGGGTGGTTTGCGTAACGCTTTTCGTTGCGTTTGCAATGGGAGGCGGCGGCGCCAATGCGGAGCATCAATTTACCGTGCTTACGGTAAAAGAAGACGCCGTCAAGGACTACAACACAATGCCTGTTTTCAGAGAACTCGAACAGGAGACGGGCATAGACGTCAATTGGATATACAACACTTCGGCGCAGTATTCCAACAATACCGACCCCGTCGGCACCAAGGGTATAGACGCCATCTACCATACGGGATTTTCCAACCTTAAACTGTACGACTACGGCAGGCGCGGCAGGATCGTCGCAATAGACGAGTATCTGGATAGTATGCCCAACTTTTCGCGCATACTTACCGCCCGTCCCGATATTGCCGAGGCGCTGAAATCTCCCGACGGACACATTTACTCTCTGCCGAGAGTGGAAGAAATGGGACTTAAAGCCTATCCCAACATTTTGTACATAAACAAAGCGTGGATAGAGCGTCTGATAGACGAGAATAAACTGCCCGAAAACGTGTCTCTCTCCAAGGAAGACCTTAGGGACGGCTTGGATCTGTACCGCAGCGAATTCGAAGCGCTGTTGGAACAGTTCAAATCGCAAGATATGGCAGGCGGCGGAAAAACCGTACCGCTGACGTTTGTAAGCGGCAATTGGCAGGGCAACGAGTCGGATCTTATCGCCTCCTTCGGCGTACCCGAAAACCGCGAACACAAGACGGTGCTCAACGGCAAGATCACCTTCACGATAGAAGATGAAAAGTGGTTTAACGCCATCACCGAGATGCACGATTGGTGTTCTCGCGGACTTATTTCCTCTTCCTCTTTCGATCAGGACGAGAGCCAATTTCTCGCACACGGACAGGACGGCAGGTACGGCGCGTTTTATTGGTGGGAAAAGGACACCGTCCTCGCCAAGGAGTATCGCGACGACTATATTATCGTTTTGCCGTTGAAGGACGACGACGGCAACCGCTATGTGGGCGTCAGCAACGAGCAGGAAGTGGAGAAGGGCGAATGCGTTATCCTTGACGCCTGCGAAGATAAAGAGGGATTGCTCTCCTACTTCGACAAGTTTTTCGAGCCGGACTATTCGGCGCAGCTCAACTACGGCTCCATCAAATCCGGCGCGTTTCTGCCCAACAAGGAGAACGGCAAACTTATCCCCAACGACGACCACGGCGAGCAAAGCGCCGACGACTTCCGTATGAGAAACGCCCCCTACGGCGTGGTGTATCTCACGCAGGAGACGTGGAACGACTCAGTGCAGATGGAGTCACGCGCGCAGCTGCGTCTGGACAATCTCAACAACTACGTCAAGCCGTATGTATTTGAAGGAGTGACGTCGATACCCAACCTCAACTATACTCAACAGGAATTGTTGGATTTGAACACGCACGAATTCTCGCTGAGCAACAATATTGCAAGTTGGTACACGCAAGCCGTTATCGGCAACACCGCTCCGACAAGGGATTCCTGGCAAAGTATGCTTTCGGTCAACAGAAATTCCATCGACGCCGTGTTACGCATCAACCAGGCAGCTTACGACAGATACGTCGAAGCCACCGCGTAAAGCGCGCAAGACGGAGAAAAGCGCATGAGAAGACTCAGGATCATCGGCGACTATGCTTTGGAATTTTTGGTGGTTACTCTGTTGATGGGATTATCCGCGTTTACCGTAATGATGTTTGTGCCTATGCTTGTGGGCGTAGCCGCTTTCTTCGGTAACGAAATGGGGACCCGCCGTTTCAAAGACATTTTTGTGGCGATCGGGCAGAATTGGAAGATCATCACGCTGTTTACGCTGTTTGAACTCGTGATCGTCGTCTTTCCCGTGCTGAATATCTACTTTTTTAACACCCATATAGACCAAATGAATTACTTTGTGTTGGCGATTTGCTATGTGGCGTTGGTTATCGGGGCAATGTATCTGGTAACTTCGCCCACCGTCATCGCCAATATGAAGGTCAACTTTCGCCAGCTGCTGTACAAC
>CANQNJ010000033.1 GCA_947625185.1 uncultured Clostridia bacterium | reverse complement strand
GAGCCTAATTTATACAAAAGGGTCGTCGCTAAATGCGACGACCCCGTTCGGCGCCGTTTACAAAACGGCAAAATTCATAGTACTGCCGCGGCGCTTATGCCTCCGCCTCGGAATCCTGTCCGAGCAAAATCATAAAGTGTTTGAGATTGAAGTTGGGACTCTTTGCGTCCAATCCGCCCGGGTTGACCCATACGGCAAGATTCTTCTCTGTCCAACTCTGCCTCCATTGCTCCGCGTCGCCCACTTCAAGCGAAGCGATAGGTTGAAGCTTGGCAACAATGTCCGTCCACTGTGCAGCAAGTCCTTTGAGCGCGGCAGCTCCTTCCAACGTCGTTGCCACCTGCGCTGCTCCGCCGCACAACTGTTGGACGCCCGCAAGCAATCCGTCGTCGGCAAGCGACTTCAACGTCGTTCCGTCGAAATAAGCAAACGCGTTGCCGCTCTGATAGAAGGGCGCCACTCTGAGAAGTGCCGTTGCCGTCGCTATCTGCGTAAAGCCCTGTTGCAACGTAGTCAACGATTCGGGAGCCTGCGCGCCCAACGTCTTAATGGTCTGCGTTGCCAAAGCCGCGCCGCTCGTAGCAGTGTCGTACAACGAAGTTACCGCGGCGAAAACGGAATTCTCCATAGCATAGCTGTAATCGCCCACCTTGATCTCGCCGGGGATGGCTTGTTGATTGGTCATTACGTTCTCCGGTTCGGGGATGACGATCGCGACAAGATTTGCCATTACGTTGCCCTCCTCGCCCTTATTGTAGTGAGTGCCGAAGCCGTCCACAGCCGTCGCCACCTTCAACAACATCGGTACCACGGATGAGCCGCCGCCCATATTTATGGTGAACCACATTTCGGAGCCGGTTACCCAGCTTTCCAGAACGGAGTCGGAGTCCACAGTCATAACGGTTCTGCGCTGAGTGCCGCTTGTGACGGTTTGCAGAATAAGAATGGGACCTCCCGCGCGCTTCATCTCGCTGTTGCGGATATCTATCTTGGTGGTGCCCCAACTGAATACCATCTGCGAGAAACTTTCATAGAACTTGCAGCTGTCTATCGTTAATTCGCCTATGCCCGTGCCGTCCAGCGTTGCGTTGCAGAACCATCTGTTGCCGATATCGTTGATAAGTTTGACGCCCGCCATATCGCTGGTCATCATCATCAATCCCGCGGGGATAGATGTGCCTTCCGACTTGGGATTGTTTCCCACGAAATAGACGTTCTCTATCGTGCGCGGCTTGTCGATAGACGAATCCCCCTCTACACCGACAAGTTCGTGAGTGAACGAGATAAAGCTCGTGTGACTCTCGGGATAGATCTTCTTGTTGCCGGTATTCATATTCATATCGTGAACTATCGCTATCTTATTGGCGGAGGGGTTGTTCTCCTCGCCCTCGTTGTAGATGGAGTAGGTCAATTTGAGGAAGTTGCCGGAGACGCCTATGCCGTCGCTGACATACAGTGCGCGCTGCTGAACATCTCTGTTGCCTTCCCACTCTTCGCCGTGGTTAACTTCTTTGAGAGAGCCGGGCAACAGATCTCTGAGCGTCTCGGGGACCATTCCCACAACGTCGTTATAGCTCTTGCTGCCCTCTACCGCTGCGGTATCCGTCGTCTTCCAGAAATAGCTTGCGGGCAGATCCTTGGGATAGACGGTGATGTCGTTGTGAATGATGACCCACTTGATATCCGTATACTCGCTGAGCTTCTTGTCGTCCCAGGCAAGTTGAGTTTCTTTGAGGTCCGCCCAAGCCTTGACGTTGAGCGTATCCAATACGGACAGTCCCTGCGCGTTGTAGACGTTGTAACCCTCCACCGCGTCGAACTCGCGGCTGACGGTGGTATTCATATCCTCATCCAACAGTTCGTATTTGTCGGAGAGCGTCACGTCCAGACGGAACGTCTTGCCTATGGCTTCCTGCGAGAAATAATAAATATTGTTCTCCGCCTTGGTAAGGTAGTCGGAAATATCCTCCTGCGCCACCTCGGCGAAAACGCCGTCCTTCTCCACATAGAGCTTGTAGGTGGTTTCCACGTCGGACAGCACTATCTCCTCGCCCTCTTCGTCAAGTACGGTGACGTGCGGCAGGAAAACATAACCGTTGTCCACGCCCACCTTGTAGTTGACGTCGCGAAGGACGAATTCCGTCTCCTTGTTGGATTGTTCCTTGACGGCGTTGAGATAAGCTTCGTAGCCGCTGCCGGCATTGCTGTACTCCGTTACCACCACATCGTCGCCGACGTCTCCCTCAACGACGTTGATACTAACCTGCGCGGACTTGCCGCCGACAGTGACTGTGAGCGTCTGCGTGCCCGTCTTGTCGGTATTTATCCTGTTGTATTGGACGCCCGAATCGGTAAGTTTGAACGTCTTGGTGCTGTTGTCGTCATAGGTGACTACGACGGAGATCTCAGAGTAGTTGATACTTTCGCCGCGAATTACTTCGGCGGGCGCGTCTTTAATCTTTATGTCGGTAACTTTGGCGTCGCAAGCAACAAGCATAACCGCCGAAACCACGAATAAAGCCGCCAACAGAAAAATCAAAATCTTCTTCATTGCTTTCTCCTTGAAATTATCTTTTTTTGTTATCTATTTATCTCAACCGATGCCGCGGTTATGCCGAAGCGAACCTGCGGTATCGGATTGTTGCTACATTGCCGTGATGCTCAGCGTGGTGCTGAACTTGTTGTTGTCGAGAGAACGTATCGTCAACGTGATCTTGCCCCGCTTGAAGAAGCGGACAAAGTAATTGACCTTGTTGCCGAATACCTCGTCGTAAGTCAATTCCGCCGTGGGCTTCTCTTCGCTGCCCGTCTGATAGGTGATCTCCACCTCTACCTTGGACGGAGAATCGGCGGGCACGGGAGTATATTCGATGGGGATAGTCAGGTTGTCCTTGTAATCCACCACCACCGACTTGCCGCTGCCGTCCTTGACGGGAGTAACCTCCTTGCCGGCGATTTCGCTCGGCAGAACAAATTCGGTTATGGGATTGGTCTCGTTGTAGATGAGCGCTTGCAGTCCGAACACGCCCACGATCACTATGGACGCAACATATATTGCCGCTATCAGAATTACCGTCGCTTTCTTCATAGTCTACTTCTCCGCATAATACAGACGTATCCTGCTGAAATACAGAAATACTCTTGCCGCAAGAAACACGAACGCCATCGCGCAAACCACCGCCGTCGCGCGCAATCTGCCGTCCGACATAATGAAATACAGCCAGAAAGCGAACAGCGCGGAGATTACGAACGCGGCTATGGTGGCGTTGCGTTCGTTGGGATTGTCGAAGGTCATGCCAAGGGTGGCATACTGATCGTGCTGCGGACGCATAATATCCATCTCGGAACACCACAACAAGTGCCCCCACCCCACGAAAATAACCGCCAACGCTATGAACGCCGCTTCGCCCGCGGATAGGTGCGCGACCCGCTTCCAGAAGAATACCGCCGCCGAAACGGACAGAACGATGACCGCCGCGCGCGGAATCAGACGGGATATCAACGATATCTGCGGTACCGTCGGCTGCGTCTTGGCAAGAGGTCTCGCCTGACCGTCGACGCTGTATACCGAGGCATAACCGACGTTGTCGCTCGTAACTATCAGCAACGCGATAAGCATACTGAACGCCACCGTCATATACTGACCGTTGAGCCGCGTATTCATAGCGGCGTACGTTTTGTTGAGCAGATATATGGCTATCGGCAGCAACACCAGCGAAATCGCCATTTTCAACACATACCTGCTGCTGCGGAAATTGCGCTTTATATCGTATATCAACGGGGCAAACGCGGAAGAATGCACCTTGTTGACGCCGACGCGCCTTGCCGACTTCTCGAATTCAAATTGCTTGGAAGCCATCTTGAAAAACAGCGGCCGCGCAAGCAGATAGGAAAACGCGACGCTTACGCCTATCGTGCCGAAGGAGATGATCAATCCCCACAACGTATTGATCGTAAACAACTGCGAGCGTATCTGCGCGTCTCCGCCGATAATCATTAGATTGATATAGTCAAGCGGTTTGACCCAACTCGCAAAGCGCTCCAACCAACGTTGAACGGTAAGCGAAATCGTCCCCCAGCGTCCGGCTATATTGATGTTCTCCGGCATAACGGAGATGAGAGATATCAGCCCCCATCCTGCCATTACGGCGACTATCAGCACCAATATGGCTTGGAGCCATTTGTAATTTTTGACAAAATTGCCTATATATAACGCGGGTATGGACAATACCGCGCCCAAAGCCACGGGCAGCAGCGACACAAACAGATAGCATACCGCAAGCCACGGATAGAAATACCAGGCGGCGTGCGCCACTATGCCGTACGCCACATACATCGGCAGCAGCAGGACGGCGTTCTTCTTCAATTCGAATATGAAGTACAGCGCAAACTTGGAAAAAAACACAAGATTGGACTGTACGGGAAGAGTAAGCAGCACTCTGTTGTCCGCAGTAAGATACAGGGCGTCGGTAAGTCCGACGGTACAGCTTATCACCGCAAGCGCAAAGATAAGCGCGTACATTGCCGTAACCAACTCCGACGGCACCGCCCCCGAGAAAGAGAACAGTTTGAGCGCCGATGCCAGGAAGAAAAACACATAAAACGCCGCGCCCGACAACAGTATCTGCCCGACGATTGCCGCCGCTTTGAACAGAATACCGCGTTTGCTCCCCACAAATGACATATCCAGCTTGTCCTTCAACTGCATCATAACAAGCGTTTTGAGATTGCGCAAAGATATCCTCACCGATCGACCTCCGTCTTGCCCTTACGACGCTTGGGTCGTGGCTGTTCGCCGTCGGCGTCCTCCGAGCGCTCCACGGGTATGGGCGCCACGTCCTTGCCGTTGATGACGGACATATAGAAATCTTCGAGGCTCTCTCCCGCGGATTCTATCTCGCTTACCTCTCTTACGCATTGTATCTGACCCTTGCGGATAATGGCGATACGGTCGCATATGCGCTCCACCACGTCGATGATATGACTTGAAAAGAACACTATGTTGCCCGCCTCGGCGTGTTCGCGCATGCACTCCTTGACCTGGAAGATACTGTTGGGGTCCAATCCCGTCAGCGGCTCGTCCAATATCCACACCTTGGGATTGTGTATCAACGCAGCCATTATCGTTACTTTCTGCTTCATTCCGTGAGAATATGTGCGTATCGGGTTGTCTATCGCCGATTGAAATTCAAAGCGCTCCGTCATCTTGGCGAGACGCTCGTCGCGATCTTCCTTGGACACTTCGTACAAATCGGCGATATAATTGATGTATTCTCTCGCGGTCAGCCGCTCGTACAGAGCGTAATGATCGGGCACAAAACCTATCTGCCGCTTTGCCATGACCGGTTGAGAGGCGACGTCGTAACCGCACACCTCTATGGAACCTTCCGTTATGGTCTGAATGCCCACAATACTCTTGATGATCGTGGACTTGCCGGCGCCGTTCGGTCCCAAAAAACCGAATATCTCGCCGCCGTGAACTTCCAGACAGGCGTCCTTGACGGCGTACACGTCCGACTTGCCGTATCTCTTGGTAAATTTGTTAAGTACAAGTTTATTTGCGTTTTCCATATTCATTGGCTCCTCGATGCTTCTTCCCGCAAGCCGCGCTTCCAACGCAAGCTTGTCCACTCGGACCTTTGCATAGCGATCGGCGATATCCTGCCAACCCGCGACGACGTTGTAACTCAATTCGTACACAAACCACATCGCAAAGGCTAATATCACATACACTATCAGGAACAAAAATTGATACAGCGGATAAAATGCGAAATGCAATCCGCCGATATCGAATTGCCACACGATATTGCGGGTGTTTTCCGCCCAATTGCCCAACTTGTCCGCGATGAAATCGCTGTTGAGGAAGAAGTAATCGACGTCGGGATTGTAGTTGGTAAACCAGGCGTTTACCGCAAGCATCAGTACGAAATAGACGGTAAATCCTATCATACTGTAACTGAATTCCTTCCAACGCGGACGGCGAAATATCCCCAACCCCACGACAAGCAACGGCATAAAGAACGCGTGATAGTGGTTCATATAAAACAGCCACACGTTGGTGCTTATTATGGACGCGGTGTCGCTGTAATTGGGCATTATCAACGCAAGGAACGCTCCCAAAACGTTGATAAAATAGGTGAAGTAGAAAAATCTCTTCCATTTGAAGGTGAGACAAAGCGGCGTGATGTACATTGCCGTATTGCACAGGTGAAGGGGCAGCGTCGTGACCCAATCGGGACCGATGAAATCGGCAAAGCGATGAGAGAAAGAGAAGTTGAGAAGTCCCAACCAGGCGTAATACATCATCGCAAAGCGCTTGACGTCGTAACTCTTGTTTTTGAGCAGAAGATACAGCACAACGGGAATGATCGCCGCGGGATACAGCATCAGGCGGTGATACATATTGAGCTGCTTGGGATTGAACGTGATCTGCGTCGGATCAAGAAATACCTTGAAGGAGTACGCGGGAAATGCCGCCAATATGCAGCCCGCCACAGCCAACGCGAACCACAACCGCCGCTTTTCTTCAAGACGTATATCGCGGAAGTTGACCGTCGTATACACTATCGCGTAACCCAAGCCGAGCCCCGTCTCCAACGCGATGAGCATAGCGCGCGCGTCGAATGAAGCAAACGCGCCGTTACCGACTATCGCCGCAACGTGCAGCGGCAGCATAACGGCGTTGAACGCAAATATCGGCAGCGCCAGATACGCCGTCAACGCGGGCAGCGTGCGCACCTTGAAAAAGGGCGAAAGAATGACGAGCATCTCTGCCGCATAGGCAAACCACACCTGCAAAAACGCAACCACGATGATACCCTTCGACGCGAAAGTGTCGTTCGGTTGCAGATGTGTGACGTCGGAAATAACGTCGTCCCCCGACATATAGCGGAAAAACAACGCCGTCGCCAATATCAGCGAAAAGCTTTTGAGGGCTATATTCAATTTTGTCGGCAGTTTTTTGTGGAGCAACAGTCCCGCGACGATAACCGCCGCCGCGCTCGCAACGCCGATGGAATAATATACGCCTATCATTCTCTCTCCTGCAAACATCAAAAAAATCCGTAGGCTTTGCTCCCGTCTATTCGGGCAAAATCACGGATCTCGTTACGTCGCCGACAGTCCCCGATACGGGCGCAAATACCCCTGCAATTTCGTCAAGGGCAAATGCGCCGCATACCCGCAGGAATACGGCGAACATTATTGTTAAGCCAAGAAACAGACCTTGTGTCTGTAAGATACGGTTTCGGAAAGCTTGCCCTGTCTATGCGCACCGCATATCCCGACGCGACCGTCGCGAGAACGGTCGAGACAGAGAAAATTGGGCAGGCAGGCGCACAGCGCGATACAGGCGATACAGCAAACTATCGCCACCAACGTGCCGAGCATGTGCTGATAAGCAAACGTCAAAAGGTGCAGCGCGTTCTCGTTGAATACGAAATACACTTCGTCCGCCACAAGATGCGGCGCGACCGTCGCATAACCGAAGCCGTGCATAATGTTGCGCAACAACAGATTCAGCGCGGTAAAAACAAAAAACATAACGAAAAACCCGACAAACCCGTCGAGAGCGTTTGTTTTCTTCACAACCGATTCCGTTGATTGAGTACGTCTATCTCCGGTAACGGGAGAACCGTACAAAAATCTGCGCATATGCCACCGTCTATAACCTATTGAGGCTATTTTTTCAGTATAATTTAATTTAATTATAAACAAATTATCCGAATTGTCAACGATTTAAACCGTCAACTACGCAATAACGGCGAAATAATGACAAAAAAATTCCGCGTTTTCGGAAAAAAGCGGAATTATGCCATAATTATGTTATCGTTTGCGCCGCAACGTTACCGTTCGGAGTGCAAAACGCCCTTGACGAAATAACAAAGTTCCGCGCCGTGCGGAAGCTGCGAGCGTACGGAAGGAAATTCGTCCAATTGGGACAGAGTGTGCGCGTCGCTGTTGACGGTTACGTACCTGCCTCCGCAGGAGACATATCGGGCGACAGCCTCCATGGTCGGCATCGGCGGAACCCCGACGCGCCTCATGGACGAAGTGTTGACCTCGGGGACAATGCCGCGTTCGGCGCACTTTGCCAGCGTGCCGCAAACGTACTCGAAATCTTCCTCGTAATCGTCGTGCCACTTGCGCAGCACGTCGACGTGCCCCAACACGTCGAAATCGCCGTCCGACACCATATCTCTTACGCAGCGGTCATAGGCGCGTTCGTAACTTCGGCGGTCCGTGATCCCGTCCAACACGGCGGCGTCGTGTACCGAGCCGATGATGAGATCCGGCTGCAAAGAACGCAAAAAAGCCGTCTCCGCGGGATGAAGGTGCGGTTCGCCCATCTCGTACCCTTGAAGCAGCAATATCCGCCCCTCAAATTGCTTCTTTACGCGCAAAAACTCATTGAGACGCTCGTCGAAGCGAAATCCGCGAAAGGTATTGCGATGATTGTTTATATCTATATGGTCGGTAAAACATATTGCGTCCAGACCGAGTTCTACGGCGCGGCGGGCATATTGCTCCATAGTCACGTTGGCGTCGAAGCTGTAATCGGTGTGAACGTGCAGGTCGCATCGAAGTAATGTCATAATGCGTATAATTATAAACCGACGGCGCCGATTTGTAAAGAAATACTGACTTGTTACTCGTACAACGCGTCCAGACCGCTGTCGGCAAGCCTGTCGCGATCGCGGATAACGGTATTGAGCAACTTGCGGGGAAGATCGAGATTCTGACGCAATATGACAGACAGTTGGCTATACGGAAAGGGATGTTCAAAGCGATCGCTGCCCACCTCGATGGTGTAGGCGGGGATTTTGAAACGCTCTATGCACCAATCCTTGTAACCGCCGACGCTGCCTTTAAGCGTCACCAACGGATACCCCGTGTATTTGGAAATTGCCTCGGCATAACGCTTATCCCGCAGGCGACGGTGGCTCTTTTGCCCGAATTCCCAATATATCTCCTCGCCTTTCAGATGATAACTGAGCGTGACGAGCGGACGCAGTCTCTCGGTGAAATCGCGCAAAGCGCGCGTCTCCGCCGCGGAAAAAGGACATTTGCCCACATAGTTGCAGGCGGACTTGTAATAGCCGTTCTGCACGCCCTCCGCCCAATGCGCGTCGAAATTGACGTTGAGATCCACGCCGTCGGCGTTGGCTTTCCACAAAGTGAAGTCGCTGCCGCCGTTGATCGTCAACAGATTGCTCTTGCGCTGCTTGTCGGCGATAAACCCGACGCCCTCCTGACACAGCCGCACGCCGTCCGGATTGGTCATAGGTATGAAATATATGCCCCCGTCCAACGGCAGGCGCGTATTCTTGACCAGATGCTTGGCAAGACACACCACGAGCAGCGCCGTAAGATGCTCCCGCGCGTGCATTGCGCCCTGCACGATCATATATTTGCCGTTCTTTTTGCCGACGAAAATATATGGAATACGCTGTTTGAGTTCGCTTTCGCCGACGGTACCCGTCTCTATGCCGTGCCGGCAGAACAGATCCACTTCCTTGATCAAATCGTCGTAACGAAACAATACTTGCTCCTTTGCCGATTATTAGTATATGCGCAAAAAAATTCGGCAAGTGTGCAATTTGCCGTAAAAATAATAAATATATGTCTACGCCGCACTGTGGTGATTGACTTTTCGCGCCACGCCCACTCGCTCATCAAGGAGAGCCTTTATGTCACAGTTATAAGTTTTGTCTCCGTAAAAGCCGTCCCCGTCACGGACAAGCCGTGACGGGGACGGTGCGCCCATAGGGCGACGATAGAGAGATATATAAAACAAGTCTTTGTCCCGTTATCCCTCTTCCACCTCGTCGTCACACGTCTTAGCCAACACCAATTGCGCAAGCGCAATCGGTGCCGTTGGTGGACGGTTCCTCCTCTCCCACACAATTTTCGCAAGCTCAAATTGTGCGGGTCCCCTTTTCGCGGTCCCCCTTCCCCGTAGGCGCGCTATGCTGTTGCCGACGGGGACGGTTGTATAGGTAAATATAACTATTGCGAAATAAGCATTGTTAAGAAACAAGTTGTTTTAACTAATGTCCGACCGTAACTTGCCGCACAGCGGCAAACTTCACATTTGCCGCAAGGCAAATACTTCACTGTGCGCAAGCACAACTTCACTTGCGACGTAGTCGCAAACTTCACTTTTTCCTACATTCCTCTTCCACCACGTTCTCCCGCACCCGACAGCAAACGAATATAACTTCCGTCGCCCTCTACGCGCAGTTTATCGGATATCTCCACGCCGAGAATAGCCAACACCTCGTTGCCGCAGGCAAGCAACAACAGGCTGTCGCGATCGCGCTCGGGGATCTTGCGATCGATGAGATATTTCCTCAACGGCTTGGTCCCTCCGCCGAATTTCGTAAAGACGTCTCCCGTCCTGCGGGTACGGAATACCGCGCCGCCGGGGATCTTGTCCGCGGCTATGCGCAAACTGTCGGGCAAAGGTTCCGACGAGACTTCCACTACTCCCAGGGGAGTATCCGTTCTGCCCGCAGCGAAGGGGATCTCGAATAAAAATTGCTCCCGCTGCCGATAAGGACACAGCGTAACGAATCGGTAATCGTTGTATGCGACGTAATCGAAAGGCAGATATACCTGCTTGCCGCCGACATTGGACGCCAACTGCGCAATGGCTTCGAGGTGAGACTTCTCTATATCGTAAAATACGCCGAGACGTCGGAACGTCTTGCCTATCACGCGATACGCCACGGGCATAGGTTGATCAAGCAATTCGCAAGGGATACACGCCGTATCGCCGCAGAACTCGACGGAATCAATATCCGCCAACAAATCGAGGTAATCGTCGTCGGAGGCGATGTTCTGCGCAAATCGCAGGATATTCCGCTTGGCGGAGGGGATCTGCTCTTCGAGCAGCGGCATGACCTTGTGTCGGATAAAGTTGCGGGTGTAACTCGTGTCGGAATTGGTGCTGTCCTCGACAAACGTAACGCCGTTGTCGCGGGCATAACGCAATATATCCTGCCTTGTCCAATCTATTATAGGCCGCAGATATTTGCCGTTTTGCCGACGGATACCCGTTGCCCCCTTGGCGCCGCTGCCGCGGAGAATGTGCATAAGCACCGTCTCGGCATTGTCGTCGGCATTGTGAGCGAGACACACCGCGTCCGCCTGCAAACCGTCCAATATTTCGTAACGCATAATGCGCGCCGCAGTCTCAACAGACAGCTTGCGTTCGGCGGCAAACGACGGCACGTCAATGTGAAAAATCTTACACTCGACGCCCAGCTCGGCGCAGCGGCTTGCGACGAAATCGCAGTCGGATTGCGCCTCGGGACGTATGCCGTGATCGACAGTTACGACAAAAAAGTCGGGTATGGGGTCGGAATTTGCAAAAAGATGCAACATAACCATACTGTCCACCCCGCCGGAAACGGCAAGCGCGTATTTCTTTGTCAAGTCAAGACGTATCATATCGACCGAGCCTCCCGTATCCTGTTGCACAGCTTGACGAATTGCTCCGCGCTCAGTTCTTCTCCGCGACAATCGGGAGAGAATCCGCAAGCGGACAGCAACTCCGCGGCTATGCTCTTGTCAATGCCGAAACCCGCCGAAAGACAATTGCACAACGTCTTGCGGCGCATTGCAAACGCCGCGCGCACCGTCTTGCGAAACAGCGACGGATCCTCGATATCGTATTTATGCCGAAATGTCACCGTGACCACCGCGCTGTCCACATTCGGCACGGGATAGAACAGTTCGCGCGGCAGGATTCTCTTTATTTCCACGTCGGCGACCGCTTGAACCGCCACCGTTATCGCACCGTACTCCTTTGTTGCGGGGCGCGCGGCAAGACGCTCGGCGACTTCTTTCTGCACGGTAAGAGTGAGCGACTGCGCCGCAGTTGCTTCTTCCACAAAGCGCATAATGAGCGGACCCGTTATATAGTAAGGTATGTTGGCGACCACGCGGTAAGCGCCGCCGCAAAGCGCCTCTATCTGCGGCATCGAATACTTCATTATGTCCCCTATCACGACCTGCGCATTGGGACAGTCCGCCAACGTCACCGCGAGAACGCGTTCCAGATTGCGATCTATCTCGAATGCGACCACCTTGTCGGCGCGACG
Source organism: uncultured Clostridia bacterium (assembly GCA_947625185.1). Lineage (GTDB taxonomy): Bacteria > Bacillota > Clostridia > Christensenellales > CAG-314 > Fimimonas. The sequence goes on along the minus strand of CANQNJ010000033.1, from coordinate 4,455 downwards.
GCAAAGCGCACCGGTAAGCGTGCCCGCTCCCGCGCCTATCTCCAATACGACGCCGCCGTCCACGCCCGCGTCGCGGCAAATGCCCTCCAACAGATCGTCGTCCGTCAGAAAGTTCTGCCCGAACTGCTTGTTGAAGCGGAAACCGTTGTCTTTGAGAAGTTGTCTGATATCCATAAATTTATTATACAATATTTTCGGCGCTATGGCAAATGTTGGTATGGAGTGAAAATTATAAAGGAATATATGCCCGACAATAAGATTTATTTTATATTTTAACAAATGGAAGCGTTACAAAAATAAGCGAATAATCTGCTGCATAGGGGATCAAAGCCATCGGACGCGGGTTGGACAGCTGCGGCAAATCGCGTTTAGTCGCGACGGAGTTTTACGAAACGTCGTCTATTTGCGCCGAAAAGGCGGCTTTATTGGTCGCAGCCGATTTACTCCCTGCAAGAACTTTTGGTTTGCGGTATCCATCGCGGAAACCGCGCTTTCAATACCCGATGGCGGAGGCAAGCAGCAGCACCGCAACGGTGAATACAAGCATCAGCAATTGCAGCCACCACGTCCAACGCACCCACTTGCCGTAAGACACGTTGACCATTGACAGGCCTATGAGCAGCACGGGGTTGGTGGGCAGGATCATATCCGTGAAGCCATCCGCAATGCAGTAGGTGAGTATCACAAGCGTGGGAGAAATGCCCAACGCCTGCGAAATGGGCAGCAAAATGGGCAACAACAAAAATATCTTGGCGGAGGCGGAGCCGATGAATATCTGCAAAAACAATATCAGCGCGTACAGCAGCAGCACAATGGCAAATTTGCTGTGAATGCCGGACAGCCTGCCGATGACAAAGTTCATCACCGTATCCAGAATGTTGCTTTCGGTGAGAATGAGCTTGACGGAGCTTGCCATACCTATCAACAACACCGCCGGCAGCATGGACAGCATTCCCTTGCCCAGCCAGGCAAAGACCTTTTTGGGTTTGTCCGCAAGCAGACCGGAAATTACGCCGCCTGCCAAAAATCCGACGGCAAGTATGGGTATGGCATAGCCGCTTATGGCACGCACGGCGGCAATCACCACCAGAATAACCATCTGCACGCCGAAAAACACGGCGTAAATCCTGAACAGCCGCTTGTCCCGCGGGGTCTCTTCCGTGACGGAAAGCTCCAAATGTTCAAGTTTTTCGCGGTCGACATCGTAGCTGAGCGACTTGGTCGGGTCCTTTGTTATGCGCCTGATGTGCAGAAACAGAAAGCCGATCACGATGGCATACACGCACACAAACAGCACCACGCGCAGCCACGCGCCATCGGCAACGCCTATGCCGGCAAATCCGGACGCCAACCCTACGCTGAACGGGTTGGTTATCGCCGCCGAAAATCCAAAGCAAGCCGCCATCATACATACGCCCAATCCCACCATGGTGTCGTACCCCAAGCTGAGCATAAACACTACCATTATGGGCAGCAGCGTGACGAGTTCCTCGAACATGCCGAAGAAACTGCCGAACGCCATAAACACCAACGTGGAAACGCAAATCACAAGCATTTTTCGTTTGCCGCACTTGCCCACTATCTTGCGGATGAATACGGACACGCCGCCCGTTTTTTCCATTACGTTGAACACGCCGCTCATCACCAACAAAAAGATGCTGATCATCACGATGGTGAGGGCATCCTCGGCAAAGAACACCCTTACGGGCGCGGTAATCACACGCCAGAATGCGATGCCCCGCACCTCGCCGCCGACATAGCTGCCGGGGATGATCGCGCCGTCATCGTCACGGCTGAAACTGCCCTGCGGAATGAAGTAGGACAATACGCCGCTGAGCAGAATGATGACGGACAGCAGCGCCACGACGGTAATAAAGGAGCGGGCGGATATGGAGGAGAAGGACTTCTCCTGCGACGGGGTATCCCCGCTCTTGACCTTTTTAGCCATAAGGCGCTTGGATACCAACAAACCGATCACCACCAACTCCGCTGCCAACAACAGCCCGAGTATCCATTCCCAAACGGCGCCGATCGCGGCGTTTCCAATCAAATTTGTCATTTGCAATACCTCTACTTGCCGCAAAGGAGCATGCTGACCATGTACCACTTTACGCAGCTGCGCTTGTCCTGCGGCACAAAGTACCAGAAATGCTCGCCTTCGTAAATTTCAAAATCCTCGCCTGCGCCGAACAGCAAACGGTAAATACCGGAAATGGGAAACACCTTGGTTATCTGCTCGCCGTTGTCCTGCCCGGTGTAGGTGAGACCATCCCTGTTGAACACGCACTCGCCCTTGCCCGCCTCGGCAAGCTGCTTGCCGCCGCCGACAGATTCGTGGAAAAGCGTGACGGGACTGCGCAGTTCGAAATTCGGGTCGGCGGCTATTTGCTCTCTCAGCACGGACATTTGCCAATTGTACCACTGTTGGTGGTTGGCAAACACGCCGTTCGGATTGGTGAAGCTGTAACGGTCGTCCATTGTGTCCTGATAGCCGCAATGCGTGCAGCGCACCGTGTTGCCGAAGGTTTCCAACGTGAACTCCTCCCCGCAATTGGGGCAGCGGTACAGGATATTTTCCAACCCCAGAGCCAGATTTCCCTGCGGATAGTGCATTTGCGGATGTTCATCGAGCCAATCGAAATCGTTGTATACCAACCGTTGCAGCACACGCGCCTCGAACTCCTCTGCCGACACCTGCATGCTCTCGCCCTTGGCAAACAGCAGATCCAGCTCCGCCTCCACCGTGGAGCCGCGTCTGATCAGCCGCTTTTTTGGTGTGCGCGCCCACTTTGGCATGGCGAGATAGTCGCCGCCGAAGCGTATCGAATAGATATCCGCATTGGCGCCGATCTTGCGCAAAAAGCCCATTGTCCCCGGCTGAATATCCTCGAACTCGCCCGCGGTGGACAACCTCGCCTCCGGGCAAATGACCAACACGCCGTTCTGCTTGATGACCGAAAGGCAGTTGCGGATGTTCTCCACATCTGTGGTGAACATACTTTTGGGAATGCAGCCCAACTTTTTGAGCAGTGTGCCCAGACGCTTTTCGTAAAAATACTGTCGCGTGGAAACCACGTGCGGCTTTTCCTTGCTGAGCAGCATGGAAAAGTACATAAAATCGATGAAAGAACCGTGATTGCACAGCACCACTGCCGGCTTGTTGATGACCTCCGCTTTGCGTCGCACAACGCACTTTACACGGCGGCGCAGCCACATTTTAAGCCCGGCAAACATTATGGCATTGAAAGCCGCGTTCGGCTCACGCACCTTTGTTGATGATGTGTAATTAAACTGCTTTTTGGCAAAATCGTTGATCGCAGCAAACACCTTGGCGCGGTACACGTACAACAACACGATGAGTACTATCAGCACTGCCAAAATCACCAAAGACACTATCCAACTGTTGGTGGCAATGTGTCCCAACGCCACGCCGATAAGCACCGACGGCAATGAGCCGAGGGTGGTGACGATGATATACTTGGGATACTTTGTGTTGAGCGAAGCGGTAAAAAAACAAATGAGACCGTACGGTATAGCCGGCAAAAAGTACAGAATGAAAATCATCAGCGTCACGCGCTTGGAACGGCGCAGCACATCGAAATCCACCTCTATCTTCTTCTGAAAGTACTCGCTAAGACGGTTGCCGTACACCCTGTACAGAATGTACACGACAGTGTTGCCCACGATCACGCCCGCCATGCAGATTGCAAGTCCGATCCACAGACCGTACGAGATACCCGCCAACACCTGTACAGGCTCCGCAGGCAAAAAGGTCAGCACCACTTGCAGCATAGACAATACGCCGAATACCACCCAACCCTGCCAACCGAGAGACTGTACCTCTGCCAGAATCGTTTCGATGGGCGCCCCGTCGAAAATATCGTAAACCACCTGCTTGTTGTCGCCGCTGAACAGCAACGCCAGCAAACCTGCCAGACCTGCCAGACACAGAATGGCAGTAAAGATTTTGCGTTTGATTTTTCTTTTGGACATATCTTGATTTCCTTACAAACAATAATACTACATAAGTGTTTAATTTTCAAGCAGTTTGTTGCCTGTTTATAAATAAATAGACGTCCCCCGTGCATTGCGCCTTTCTCCGCCGCCGAGGACGAAAAAGCATGACAAAATTTTGCCGTTGCGCGATTGACAAACATTCCCGCGCGTCAAAAAAACTGACTATTTCGGGACAAACCAATTTTCTACATAAAATAAAAGGTTCTGTAAGAAATGTTGGGGTGCGGAAGTATATAAAATACAAAAGTCGACTTTCATATCAAAGCGGAATTTGAGCATGCGATGCGAGTGTCGCGCATAGCAGCGAGTAAAGCGAAAATTCCATTGCAAGCGGCGATCTGCGCGGCGCTTGTTATAAAGTATAAATTTCATTTTCTTTCCGTCAATCCCTTCCACCGCAAGCGGTCCCCCTTCCCTTAGGCGCAATATATCTTTATT
>CANQNJ010000032.1 GCA_947625185.1 uncultured Clostridia bacterium | reverse complement strand
GTTCTTGTCGGCGACGCGGCTCATCCCGAAATAAAGGGTATCAACGGATGGTGCGACAACTCCGCGATCATATTCGACGGCAAAGGCAAATTGGACCTTAAAGATGCGGAAAAAGTCCTGATAATGTTCCAAACGACCTTTGATACGCGCTTTTTTGAAAAAAGTTTGCAAAATATTTCAACAGACCACGTTAAAATGCTTGAAATATTTAATACAATTTGTTATACTACTTCACAAAGGCAATATTATGCCCAAATGTTATCCGCCAAGTGCGATCTGGCAATCGTGGTGGGCGACGCCGACAGTTCCAATACCAAGCGGCTGTACGAGATCGCCTCGCGAAATTGCAAAACGATACTTACGGACGGCAATTTGACTGATATTGACCTAACAAAATGTAAAAATGCCTGTGTGATTTCAGGCGCATCAACTCCGACAGAGTTGATTAAGGGGGTTTTGAAAATAATGAGTGAAAATGCAAAAGATACCGTTGTCGAAACGGTAGTAACCGACGAACAAGCTGCGGTAGAAACCGACGAGCAAGTAACGGCGGCAGCCGAAGAACCGAAAGAAGCGGTAGCCGAGGAGCAAACGGAAGTCGTTGCCGAAGAAGCCGTACAGGAAACCAAGGTTATGGACAAGGACGAAGCTTTGCTTGCAAAGGCAGTATCCGAGATGAAAGAAGGTCACAGATATCGTCTCGGACAGAAAGTCAGATGCCGCGTTGTTTTGGTCAGTGACGACGGTGTATACGTCAGCATTCCGAGTTCCAAGAAGGAAGCCTTCATCCCTAACGACGAACTTGCGTTGGACGGTAATTTCCAGGCTGTCAAGGATCAACTGAAAGCGGCTTTGGATTCGGACAGCATCGACAATTCCACGTTGGAATGCGCGGTGATTTCCGTAGACAAGGGCATCACTCTCTCCAAGAAAGTAATCGACGAGAGATACAAGGACGACGCTCAGGTCGAGGATATCAAGGCGGGCAAGGAATTTCAACTTACGATGACACGCGTCGGTAAGGAATGCTTGACGGGCAAGTTGGGCAGCTATACGGTTATCGTACACGCTTCTCAAATCATCATCGGTTATGTCAAGAATCTCAACGACTATTTAGGCAAAAAGTTGAGATTGATCGTCAGCGGACCGGATAAGGTGGACGATCACAGGCGCATAATCTTCGCAAGTCAAAAGAGCATTCTGCTTGCAGAGAAAAAAGCCAAAGAGGACGAATTTTGGAACAATATCGACGTCGGCGAGATAGTGGACGGTAAGGTTCTCAGATTTGCTTCTTTCGGAGCTTTCGTTGACGTGCGCGGTTTCGATTGCCTGGCTCACTCATCCGATTTGTCCTGGGAACGCATTTCCGGACCGTCCGATGTTCTTGAAATCGGCAAAACATACGAATTCGTCGTGTTGGCTCTGGACAGAGAGAAAAACAGAGTATCGCTCGGATACAAACAGCTTCAACCTCAACCTTGGGACATCGCCGAACAGAAGTTTCCCGTTGGCGCGCATGTCGTGGGCAAAGTCGCTCGGATAATGCCTTTCGGTGCGTTTGTGGAACTCGATAAACATATCGACGGTTTGCTTCACGTTTCCAACGTATCCTGGGATTGGTTGGATGATATCAACAACGTTCTGAAAGTCGGCGACGAGATCGAAGTGGAAGTGTTGGAATTCGACAAGGAGAACAAGCGTATCACGCTCTCCCGCAAGGCTTTGCTTCCCAGACCGGATTCTCCCGTCAGAAAGGAATCGGCAGAATAATATTAAGTTAAATACCGAGTCTCCGAAGTGAGAAACTCCGACTGCTTTGTAGATTACGGCAAATATATAAAAAGGAGAAAAAACATGACAAAGCAAGAGATAATTGCCAAGTACGGCAGAAAGGAAGGCGACACAGGTTCGCCCGAGGTTCAGATTGCATTGCTTACGGAGCGTATCAATCACTTGACCGAACATTTGAGAACTCACCAGAAAGACCATCATTCCAGACGCGGATTGCTTCAAATGGTTGGTCGCAGAAAGGGTTTGTTGGACTACCTCAAACAGACGGACATCGAGAAATACCGCAAGATCATTGCAGATTTGGGACTCAGAAAATAATGTCGTCAAGGGAGATAGGGCAAGCAATCTTTGCCCTCTCTCCTTTTTTTCGCATTTTTGGTCCGAATCGGTTATTACGTTTATTATCGAAAAGCATATCGTGTGCTTTTCAAGGGAAATATAGAGTTAAGGAGAAGAAAAGATGCAACAATTTAAGAGAATCGATGGAAAAATCGGTAACAGAGATTACCAAATATTCCAAATGGAAGTAGGCGGCAGAACCGTCAGCGTCGAAGTGGGTAAATATGCCGAACAGGCAAACGGATCGGTAATGGTTTCCTGCGGCGAAACGGTGGTTATGACCAACGTTACCCTTGCGGATCAACCCCGCGACGGTATCGACTTCTTTCCTTTGGGAGTAGATTTTGAAGAAAAGATGTACTCCGTCGGCAAAATCCCCGGCGGATTCAAGAAAAGAGAAGGCAGAGCCAGCGACAAGGCTATTCTTACGTCCCGTCTGATCGACAGACCTATTCGTCCGTTGTTTCCAAAGGGATTTTTGAACGACGTTTCTGTTATTGCTACGGCAATGTCTGTCGAGCCGGATATCCAACCGGAAGTATACGCTATGATGGGCAGCTCGATCGCGCTTACGATCTCCGATATACCTTTTGCGGGACCGACAGGCAGCGTGGTAGTCGGCTATGTGGACGGCGAATATATCATCAATCCCAATGCGGAGCAACGCGAGAAGAGCCTTTTGAACCTCAACCTCGCGGGGACCAAGGACGCCATAATGATGGTGGAAGCGGGCGCCAACGAGATATCCGAAAAGGAAATGTTGGATGCAATTCTGTTCGGTCACGAGGCCATCAAGGAGCAGTGTGAATTTATCGAGTGGATACGCGATCAGGTAGGCAAGCCGAAGAAAGAGGTGACTCTTTACCTGCCCCCCGAGCAGCACGAGGCTCTTATTCGTTCGTATGCGGACGAAATGCTTACCGAAGCCCTCAAAACATTCGACAGACACGAACGTCAAGCCAATCAGGACGAAGTGGAGAGAAAGGTCCGCGAACACTTTGCCGCAACCAACCCCGAAGTTCTGGACAGCGTCGGCGACGTGTTGTACAAGATGACGAAAGAAAAGGTACGCGCGCGTATTCTCAACGAAGGCATAAGACCCGACGGCAGGACGTTGACGGAGATCCGTCCCATTTGGTGCGAAGCGGGTATTCTTCCGAGAGTTCACGGCAGCGGCGTGTTCACCCGCGGAATGACTCAGGTCATTACGACCGCGACGCTCGGAACCATTTCCGAAGTGCAGAAGTTGGAAAACCTCGACGATACCGATACTTTCAAACGCTATATGCATCATTACAATATGCCAGGCTATTCCACGGGCGAGGCAAAGCCTCTCCGCAGTCCCGGCAGACGCGAGATCGGACACGGCGCCCTTGCGGAACGCGCTTTGGAACCCGTTATTCCCAGCGAAGAAGAGTTTCCGTACGCTATCCGCACTGTCAGCGAGGTTGTCAGCAGCAACGGCAGCACCTCTCAGGCGAGCGTTTGCGGTTCGACGTTGGCTCTTATGGACGCGGGCGTCCCCATCAAAGCTCCCGTTGCAGGTATCGCAATGGGATTGATGAAGTCGGAGGACGGCAGCAAAGTTGTCATTTTGTCGGATATACAAGGACTCGAAGACTTCTTCGGCGATATGGACTTCAAGGTTGCCGGTACAACCAAAGGTATTACCGCCATACAGATGGATATAAAGATCAAGGGTATCGATGAGAATATCCTTCGTCAGGCGCTCGAACAGGCACGTCAAGGCAGACTGTTCATTCTCGACAAGATGCTTTCCGTATTGCCCGCACCCAGAGAGGAACTCTCCAAGTATGCGCCGAAGATCGTTTCCTTCACGATCGATCCCGATAAGATCAGAGAGGTCATCGGAAGCGGCGGCAAGACTATCAACAAGATAATCGACGAAACGGGCGTAAAGATCGATATTACCGACGACGGTACGGTATTCATCGCGACTCCCGATCAGGAAATGTCCGACAAGGCTAAGAAGATGATTCTTACCATAGCCCAAGATCCCGAGGTCGGCGACGAATTTACGGGCAAAGTAGTGCGTATACTCAACTTCGGCGCCTTCGTCGAACTTGCTCCCGGCAGAGACGGTATGATCCACATTTCCAAGCTCTCCAAGGAACACGTTGACAAAGTTACCGATGTCGTAAATATCGACGATGTGGTCACCGTCAAGGTCATCAAGGTCAGCGAAAAGGGTATCGATTTGAAGCTTATCAAGAAGCTGTAATAACAATACGAAACAAGATAACGCCCTGCCGTCCCGAGACAGCGGGGTGTTTTCAAATCGAAGCAATTTTTTTCCGTCTCACTCAATATAATATTATTGGCAGACAGCCAATATTTATATGCGGTGAGATATGGAAAGGAAAATTTTTACTCACATTGTAGCCAACGCGGTGCTTGTACTGTTGATTGCGGCAGTCGCGGCGGTGGGATTTGTCGGCGCTACGACCAATGTTTTCAGAAATGACGACAATGCTCCCATTTACCGAGGCACGGGCGAAAAACAGGTCTCGTTGATGATCAATGTTTATTGGGGTACGGAATATATCGATGATTTTTTGTCGATATTCGATAAGTACGACGTAAAAACGACCTTCTTCGTCGGAGGATGTTGGGTCGCGCAAAATCCCGATATTCTGGCGAAGATAGCTTCTTGCGGTCACGAAATCGGCAATCACGGTTACTTTCACAAGGAACACGGCAAGTTGGATTACAGCGGCAACGCGGCGGAAATAAACGCTTGCGGCAAGTTGGTATTCGAATACCTCGGCATAAATATGTCGCTTTTCGCTCCGCCCGGCGGAGACTTCAACTCGGATACGCTCAAAGCCGCCGCCGACAACGGATACAAGACGATTATGTGGTCGCGCGATACGATAGATTGGCGAGATAAGGACAGCGAAACGGTTTACAGCCGTGCGACAAAAAATACAAGCGACGGAGAATTGATACTTATGCATCCTACCGCTCACACTCGTGACGCATTGGAGCGGATAGTCAGGTACTATCTTGACAAAGGGTTCCGTATCGTTCCCGTAAGTACAAATATAGGAGAAATATGGACTTCTACAAACAGTACCCAAGCGGATTGAGACTTATTGCAAACCGACAGGACAATGTCTACACCGTTTCGTTGGGAGTATTTGTAAACGTCGGGTGCGTTCGCGAGAACCGCTCCGACAACGGATACTCCCACTTTATAGAACATCTCGTTTTCAAGGGGACAAATAGACGTACCTGTCTGCAAATATCCGAGGAAATCGATGACATAGGTGCTAATATTAATGCCTACACTTCAAAAGATTCCACTTGTTTCTACACCAAGAGCGCAGCGGACGATTTGGAAAAATGCGTCGATCTGCTTTCCGATATGTACTTCAATGCAGCCATACCGCAAGACGAATTGGAGCGAGAGAAGGGCGTAGTGATAGAGGAAATAAAAATGTGCGAGGATACGCCTGACGACGTAAGTCAGGATCTTATTACGGAAGCGTTGTTTTACGGACAACCTCTCGGTCAAACTATTCTCGGAAACATAAAAAATATAAAGTACTCCGACAGACATAGTATACTTGAATTCAAGAAAAAGCACTATATTCCGTCTGAAACGGTGGTTTCCGTCTGCGGAAAGTTCGATTGCGAGCGGTTGGACAAGCTTATTGAGCAATATTTTGAAACAAATTGCTCCAAAGACTGTTCTCGGCTTCCCGAAGAAGCGGAAGTAAGTTACCATTCGAGATTTTTGCACAAATTCAAGACGATAGAGCAGTCTCATTTGCAGCTTGCCTGGGGAGGATTCTCTCTCGATTCTCCGGAAAGATCCGCCAACAATATGTTGGCGTCGATTCTCGGGGGCGGCTTGTCGAGCAGGCTAAACCAATCGATACGCGAACAGCACGGACTTGCGTATTCCGTATATGCTTATCCGTCTTACTATTCGAATTGCGGCACATTTGAAATCTACGTCGGTTTAAGTCCGGAAAACAACGCCAAGGCGTGTAAATTGCTTACATCGGAAATCGACAAATTGCTCTGCGACGGCGTTACCGAACGCGAACTCGAACGGGCGCGCATACAAGCGGTTAACTCGTTGTATATGAATGCGGAAAGCAATATGACGCTCATGAGGCTGTACGGTCGTTCCATGCTCAAACTCAACGAGGTGTTCAGCGTAGAATCGGATATCGAGAAGTACCGTTCGGTCACTTGCGAGCAGGTCAATTCGATAGCGCGTCGTATATTCTCTCGTCCGCACGCGTCCGCTTATGTCGGACCGCATACCGACGGTTTCGATTCCGTTGCGGCAATAGAGATCAGGTAGATATATCCGCGTATGCGCATAACGGGTCGGGATTGCTTCCGACCTTTTTTCATAAAGTATTTTATTATTGCGCAGGATACTTTTTTTACGGCGAGCTCGTACCTCGTTGCGGTAAAAAGTGAAAAATTTACCGCACACTTTGATTTTGAATTGTTGATTATTTGCCGATAGTATTGTATAATATATTTTATATTGGAGAATTTCGTCCACTTTATGTACAAGTAAGGAGGTGACGTTTTGAAATCGCATAACGTTACTAAGGGAAAAATGATTGCAAGCATCATCGGTATTTGCCTTGCAACGATACTGATTATATTTGCATTCAGCGGAAGATACGCCGAAGGACCGTTCAAAAAATTCGGCAATTTCTTTCTCGGAAGTTTCGGAATGGCATTTTACGGATTGATGGCGGCGGTGATAGTCGCGTGTTCCTGCACGCTTGCCGGCAAGAGCCTCAAAATACCCGCCAAGTACGCGGTCTTTTTTGCGCTTACATTCATTTCCGTAGTACTGTTTGTTCATACGTTGACGACAACGTATCTGCCTCAAAAGGAATTTACAAACGAGAACGGAATGGGGTATATACAGCTCGTTTACAATTACTACGATCAGCCGATGGGCGTACCCACATTCGGAGGCGTGGTGTTCGGCAGCATATGTTGGGCGTTGACCCGCGTGTTGACCGTATGGGGCGCAATGATATTTATAGTTGCTTTGCTCGCTCTTTCGGTATTCTTTGTCGGAGACTTTTTCTACGCATATTTTACCGGCAAGTTGACTTTGCAGAACCGCGCTAAGGACGAGCGCAGTAAAACCGATCTCGAACCGAGTCCCGAGACCGCTTCGATCGTTTCTCCCGTCGTCTCGAACGAGGAGACTTCTCGTCAGCGGGCTTATCGTTTCTTATTTGAGGAACAGACTTACCCCGAGGAAGTATCGTCAACGCCGACGCCCAGATTCGACGTTTCTCCTCAATCCACTTTGAATGATCCGATCGCGAGAAATAGAGCCGAAGATATTCTCTTCGGACAAGGACCGCAAGAGGACGAAACTCCCGAACCGCCTCAACAGCAGGGCGGCAACACGTTTTTTACCTCGACGTCTCCGCAGGGATCTTCGCAGGACGACCAATTTATAGTTCGCGGCTATTACAATACGCCCGAACAACCGCAGACGCCCCCGACGGACGAAACTTCCGCTTGGAAGGTCTCCGCGCCGGAACGCCCCGTGACATACGATAAACCCGTTACGCCCGTCGTAAAGCCTGCACCCGAGCCTACTCCGACCAAACCCGTTCAATCTCAACCGCAGACTCCCGCCGAGAACAATCTCAAACCCATATTCGAGCCTGTTATCGAACGCAAGCAGGAACCCGTAGACATAACGGACGCAGTGATAGATGAACCGGCGCAACCGACGAAACCTTTTGTCGAGGATACCTTTGAAGAACCGGAGCCTGTCGTTCAGCAGGAAGAACCCGACGACAAGCAAGAGCCCGCCGACAACGGGGATGAAATGGTGGCTATCCCGAGCGAGACGATCATCGAGACTTCGACGGGTCCTGCCGTTCAGGCGAAGTTGGATATAATGACGCGCGACGAACTCAAAAAAGCGCAGGAAAGCGTACACAAATTTCCCAAATACAATCAGCCGCCCGTAGACTTGCTCAACGACGTCACGATAATGGAAGATACCGAAGCGGATACGAGGGCGCGCGCCGCGGCGGCTATTGCCAACAAACTTGCCGTTTTCGGCATCAAGGTGGAACTCGCCGATACGGTAGTGGGACCGTCCGTTACGCGTTATATGTTCAACGTTCTCTCGCAGAAAACCCGCATGAGCGAATTTGCGCATTTCTCCGACGACATCAAGGCGTGCGTCGAAGCGCAGGAGGATATCCGTATCGAAGCGCCCGTACACGGTACCAATCAGGTGGGTATCGAGGTGGCGAACAAAGTGAAGCGCCCCGTCGTTCTGCGCAGCATACTCGAATCGGATAATTTCAAGAAAGCCAAGGGCAATCTCGTATTTGCCATAGGTCAGGAGATCACCGGCAAGGCGGTCGTCGCGGATCTGTCGGATATGCCGCACCTGCTTATCGCGGGCGCAACAGGCTCGGGCAAGAGCGTGGCTCTCAACTGCCTGATAGTCAGCTTGATGTACAAATACGGACCCGAGTATCTCCGCTTTGTTATGGTGGACCCCAAGTTCGTGGAGCTGTCGCGTTACAACGGCATTCCGCATATGCTCACAAGCGAGACGATCACAACCACAAACGACGCTCTGGCTGGGATGGATTACCTTATTAACGAAATGGAAGCCCGTTATCAGCTGTTCAAGCAAAACGCCGTCGGCAACATCGGCGAGTACAACAGCCGTATCAATCCGCGCATAACGCAGAGATTGCCGTACCTCGTATTTATCGTTGACGAGTTGGCGGATTTGATGGCGGCAAGCAAACAATCATTTGAAATCAAGTTGCAACGTCTTGCGCAAAAGTCGAGAGCGGCAGGTATTCACATTGTTCTCGCGACGCAGCGTCCCGACGTCAAGACTATCACGGGTACGATTAAAGCGAACCTTCCCTGCCGTATGGCGCTCAAAGTATCTTCTCCCGCCGACAGCACGACCATCATCAATGGCGGCGGCGCGGAAAAACTGTTGGGCAAGGGCGATATGCTGTTTATGTCTCCCGGATCGCCCGACCTTCTCCGTGTTCAGGGCGCGTATATCTCCAACGACGAGATACGCGGCTTGGTGGAGTACGCTCGCGAAACAAACGAAGTCTATTTCGACGACAAGATATCCGAAGAAATATTCGTCTCGCAGAAACAGGCAGAAGAAGAAACTGCCAAGCAGGACGGACCCAAGGACGGTTCCAAGGAGACGCAGGTCGATCAACTTTGCAAGAAAGCGCTGCGTTTCTGGTTGGAGAAACAGGGCGGCAGAGCTTCGATAGCGTCCATACAACGTAATCTCGGCATCGGCTTCAACCGTGCGGGACGCATAATGGATACATTGCAGAAGATGGGCTATGTGGAGACCCTTTCGGCAAACGAACCCAATTCCAAGCCGTTGAGAGTACTTATATCCCTCGAAGAAGTGGACGGCTTGTTCCCCGACCTGCCGGACTAAGCGCATTATGAGTACCAAGGTGGGAGTTGTATCGCTCGGCTGTGACAAAAACCGAGTGGATACGGAAGTAATGTTGGCAAATCTTGTCGCGGGCGGTTACGAAATAGTATCCGATCCGAGTTTGGCAGACGTAATTATCGTAAATACTTGCGCTTTTTTGGAGTCGGCGCGGAAAGAAGCCATCGATACGGTATTGGAAATGGCCAATTACAAGTCGGCAAATTGCAAGAAAGTAATAGTTACGGGCTGTCTCGGACAAAAATTCGGCGAAGAGTTATACAAAGATTTGGATGAGGCGGACGCCATCGCGGGGACATACGAGTACGGCGACATCTGCAATATCGTAGCCGAGACTTTGCAAGGTGACCGTAAGCTGTACAGAGGCTGCGGAGACGGACTCACGTTCGGGTCGCGTATCCTTACTACGGCGCCGCATACCGCCTATTTGAAAATAGCCGACGGCTGCGACAATTTCTGCACATATTGTCTGATACCGTATATACGCGGCAGATATCGCTCCGTCCCCATTGAAGATATCCTGTCGCAAGCGCGCGATCTGGCTTCGCGCGGCGTAAAGGAATTGATTCTCGTTGCGCAGGATACGACGCGCTACGGCAAGGATCTTTACGGCGAGTTGAGATTGACGGAATTGATCCGAAAGCTGTCGGAAATCGAGCAGATCCATTGGATCAGATTGCTGTATTGCTATCCCGAATTGATGGATGAGCGGTTGATAGAAGAAATAGACGTCAATCCCAAGGTCGTTAGCTATGTAGACATACCGCTTCAACACGTCAACGACGCATTGCTCGGCAGAATGAACCGTCGTTCCGACGCGCACTCTATAAGGGCGTTGTTAGGCGAGCTTACCGCGCGGAATATTGCCGTCCGCTCAACGTTTATTTGCGGTTTTCCCGGAGAAACACGGCAAACGGTTGACGAATTGGCGGATTTCTTACGCGAATACAAATTACGCAACGCAGGGTTCTTTCCGTATTCGCGAGAAGAAGGGACTGCCGCGGCAAAATTCGCCGATCAGATACCCGAACGCACAAAACAGCGCTATGTAAAGGAACTTTACGCAGTTCAATACAATGTGGCGCAGGCGCTGAATGAAGCGGATATCGGCAAGATGTACGAATGCGTGGTGGACGAATACGACAACTTTGACGGACAGTACTATTTTTACAAGGGAAGAACCTATTTTATGTCGCCCGAGATAGACGGTTGCGTTTACATAGCCTCCAAAAAGGAATTGCCCGTGGGAAGTTTTTGTCGGGTCGCTATCAACGGTGCGTTGGAATATGATTTGAGCGGAGACGCAGTGGAATGAATTTACCGAATAAACTATCTACTATACGAATATGTTTGGTGCCTCTGTTTGTGGCGACGTATTTTCTGCCTTATTGGTGGGGTGCATTTATTGCCGTGGGGCTTTTTGCGATTGCCGCTTTTACCGATTTCTTGGACGGGCACATTGCCCGCAAATACAATATGGTAACGGATCTCGGCAAATTGCTTGATCCCATCGCCGACAAAATTCTCGTATGCGCGGCGCTGTTTTGCGTCGTATCGACAAATCCGTTGATGTACGGCGATATTATGGGACAATTTTCCGCGGCGATACAGACATATTTACCTGCTTGGTCTGCCCGTTTCGGCACGATTTTTCTTACTGTCGGCGGCGTGATAATCCTTGCTCGCGAACTGTTGATAAGCGCAATGCGTCAGATCGCAGCAAGCAAGGGCGTGGTAGTGCAGGCAAACGTATACGGCAAGATAAAGACGATATTTCAGGATATTTCGTTGCCCGTGTTGATCGCGATGAACGCCACGACGATGGCGGATCCCGATTTGATCGGAACAAAGTATCAACAAATATATCTTGCAGGTTGGTGGATCGGCGTCATATTGTTCGGCGTCTCGGTAGTTCTTACGATAGTGTCCTGCATAATTTACTTAGTACAGAATAAAAAGGTTTTCAACAGCAAATGATAAAAATTTTAGCAAAGAACAACAGTCAGGCTTTGGAATATCTGTGCAACAAGCTCGATCTTGAAATGGCTGATTACGATTTATTCATATCGAAAAACAACGCCTCGTCCTCTCAGTTTATGACCGCTTCGATCGGCTGTTCCGCGTTGATTATTATCGGAACAGTGGGGGACAGCAGTACGCTGTTTGCGGATACGTTCGGGCTTGCAATGTTCTACGACAGGTTCGCCGAGCGCAACGTAAAGGAATATTGCAAGCTGTCCAACATACCGTTGCCGCCGCAACACATAATGGACAAGCTGTGCATTGCGCCGGAAACCTTCAATCATTACGCTGCGAGTTACGGTATTCAATGTACTTGTTACGGCGAATACAGAAAGACGCACGTATATATGATCCCCGACGATGCGCGGGAGTGCGCCGTCGCTTACGACAACTATATTTATAATGATTTGTTCAAAAATACCGTTGCAACCACCAGACTGACATACAAGGTGTTCGGACTTAACAACAGCACGGTAAACGAACAGCTCAACAAATTGGGAAAATATGTTTCACGAAAGTGTGAAACAAACAATCTCGATACAAAGATCGTCATATCCTTTCCGCCCAAGTGTTCCAAGAGCGTGATTGCGGAAACCTCCGAGCGAATGCAGGAACTGTTCGGCGACTTTATCTACGCCACAAACGATCAGAGTCTGGCAAAGACGGTGGTGGATCTGCTCAATCGGTTGGGAAAGACGGTCTCTACGGCAGAATCGATAACGGGCGGAATGATCGCTTCATCCATTGTGGATGTTGCGGGTGCAAGCAACGTTTTCTACGAAGGCGTTGTCACATATTCCATTCCGTCAAAATGCAACAGATTGGAGATCAGTCCGCATTTCGTGGACGAATACGGCGTTGTTTCGCAGCAGGTCGCGCAGGAGATGGCATTGGGACTGATTAAAAATTGCACAGACGTCGCAATATCCACAACAGGCTATGCCGGTCCCTCCGCGGGAGAGGGTTTGCCCGTCGGATTATGTTATATAGGCATTGCGACATCAAAGGGCGTATCGGTATACAAGAACGTATTTTCGGGCGGAAGAAACGCCATACGGCAACAGGCGGCGAATATGGCGCTTTATCTGGTAATAAAAACACTTACTAAATAACATCTTAAAAAAATCCAAGGAGAAACAATATGACTGACGACAAGAAAAAAGCATTGGAGCAAACTATTTTGCAGATAGAGAAAGAGTTCGGCAAGGGTTCTATTATGAAACTCGGCAGTTATGCCGCAACTCGAAATATAGAAGTTATCCCTACGGGTTGCCTTCCTCTCGACGTAGCATTGGGAGTGGGCGGATTGCCTCGCGGACGTATAATTGAGATATACGGACCGGAAGCCTCCGGCAAGACGACGGTCACGTTGCACGTTATCGCTCAGGTGCAGAAGATGGGCGGTACGGCGGCTTTTATCGACGCGGAACAGGCATTGGATCCCGTATATGCGGCAAATTTGGGCATCAATCTCGATGATCTGTATATTTCTCAACCGGACAGCGGCGAACAGGCTCTGGAAATACTCGATTATCTTGTGCGCAGCAACGCGATAGATCTTGTGGTGGTAGACTCCGTTGCCGCGCTTACTCCGCGTGCCGAGTTGGAAGGAGATATGGGCGACAGTCATATGGGCGTACAGGCGCGTTTGATGTCGCAGGCGTTGCGTAAAATCATCGCCGTGGGCAACAAGTCCAATACCTGCATAATTTTCATCAATCAATTGCGCGATAAGATCGGCGTGATGTTCGGCAATCCCGAGACGACAACGGGAGGCAAAGCTCTCAAATTCTATTCAAGCGTAAGACTCGACGTGCGCAAGATAGATCAGGTCAAGGACGGCACCGAAATAGTCGGCAGCAAAACACGCGTCAAAGTGGTCAAGAACAAGGTCGCGCCTCCCTTTAAGACAGCCGAGTTCGAAATAATATTCGGCAAAGGCATAAGCAATTCCGGCTGTGTTTTGGATATGGCGATAGCCAACGGATTTATCGACAAAAGCGGCTCCTGGTTCAGCTACAACGGCGAACGTATCGGGCAGGGCAGAGAGAACGCAAAGAATTATCTTGAACAGCATCCCGAGATAATGGATCTGCTTTCCGACAAAATCAAAGAAAAGCTCAATCCTACCGTCACGGACGACGCTGAGGGGACCGAAGGCGCAGAATAAACAACTTTCGATATTTCTTCAAGCGATTTTTTTACTTCGGATTTACATTGTAGATCCGAGGTAATTTTTATTGCAGCGGTGCAAATGCGTTCAATATTCTTTTATTCGATAAACACGAACGCCGTCTTAATCAAAACATTTTTGGCAGATAATCCAGCGGAATGAATCAAATGTCTTGTTTTTTATCGAAATAGGTCTTGCAAGGCTTAAAAAAAGAGTGATGTATTATCTGTATTTTATTTTATAAATTTACAGGTACATGCATTTTGCATAATATTACTATTTGTGACATAGTAATTTGTAAAATTCAAATTTTCGATATAGTAAATACAATCTGCGTCAACATTGGTATGCCATAATTAAAATCTGACGTTTTTTGGGGCGGATTTATTTGTTGAAATCATTAAAACGATAGGGTAGAAACTCAAAATTATTCAATCAATATTACGTTGTATTTTTTGAAATTATATCTTGACATCTTGATACAAAATGGTTAAAATATTAGTTAGTGATAATATGTAAATCACTTATTAAACAAACAGGAGGAATTTTCTATGCAGTCATTGCTATCATTCTTCCTTGCCGATAATCCTATTCCTTCTTGGGTTTGGGTTTTGTTACCCGTCATTGCCGTGGTATTCGCGGCAGCAGGCGTGGTTGCAGGAATCTGCATATATAGAAGATATAGAAACCGCAAAATTGGCTCAACGCAGGCGCAAGCCGACTCCATTCTGGAATTTGCGCGTGAAGAAGCCAAGTCACTGAAAAATGACGCCATCAAAGAGGCAAGAGAAGAAAATCAAAGATTAAAGAACGAAACGGAACGCCAGATTAAAGAACGCAGCGGAGAACTTGCCAAGCAGGAGATCCGTATGAGCCAAAAAGAAGAAGCCTTGGATAAGAAAGAAGAAATGCTTCTTCAAAAGTTGGATCAAATAGACGTTCAGCAAAAGCAACTAATCGCTCAACAAGGCGACCTCAACAGACGCGCGCAGGAATTGGACAAGTCCGAGGACAAGATCCAAAAAGAGTTGGAGCGCGTTGCAGGACTCAGTAAGGACGAGGCAAAGCAAATACTTGTAGACGGAATGGTGTCCGACGCCCGTAAGGACGCGGCGGGATTGGTTCGTCAGATAGAAGCCGAAGCCAAGCAAAACGGAGAACAAAAGGCGCGCGAAGTAATCGCAACGGCAATACAACGTTGTGCAAGCGACCAAGTAAGCGAAATGACCGTTACGACGGTTCCCCTTCCCAATGACGAAATGAAGGGACGCCTTATAGGTCGTGAAGGAAGAAATATTCGCGCTTTGGAGAACGCCACAGGCGTTGAACTCATTATCGACGACACTCCGGAAGTCGTCATTCTGTCGGGCTTCGATCCCGTACGTCGCCAGATTGCTCGTATCACCATCGAAAAGCTTATTTCCGACGGGCGTATACATCCCGCTCGCATAGAGGAAATGGTGGAGAAGGTCAAACGCGATATGGAGATCACCATCAAAGACGAAGGCGAAGCTGCAAGTTTTGATACGGGCGTATTCGGATTGCATCCCGAACTCATCAAATTGTTGGGCAGATTGAAATTCCGCACAAGTTACGGACAAAATGTGTTGCGTCACTCTATCGAGGTAAGCTATCTTGCAGGCATAATGGCATCCGAACTCGGCTTGGACGTGGCTCTCGCAAAGCGCGGCGGATTGCTGCACGATATAGGCAAAGCCGTCGATCAAGAAGTTGAAGGCACGCATATGCAGATAGGTGCCGACCTTGCCAAAAAGTACAAAGAGAGTAAGGAAGTCGTCAATTGCATAGCTTCTCACCACGGAGACGTTGAGCCGATGACGGTGGAGGCTGTGATCGTAGCCGCTGCTGATGCGATTAGCGGCGCACGTCCCGGCGCTCGCAGAGAATCGTTGGAAAATTACGTCAAGCGTTTGGAGAAACTTGAAGAAATTGCCAATTCCTTCAAAGGCGTACAGAAATCCTATGCCGTTCAGGCAGGTCGCGAGATACGCATTATAGTAAAGCCCGAAGAAGTCAGCGACGAAACGACGGTGCTTCTTGCAAACGATATCGCGCGCCGTATCGAAAGCGAACTCGAATATCCTGGACAAATCAAAGTCAACGTCATACGCGAGACTCGCAGCGTAGACTATGCAAAATAATTCTTTTCAATCGAAAAGTGAGCAGGAAATCAAATCCTGCTCACTTTTTTATGGTATTATCCGTATGCCGAATCACTGTGGGTTATTTTCTTCGAGAATTTTTTTGTAATTATCCACTTCGCCGCGCGCCAATTGATCGCAGCGTTCGTTCAATTCGACGTCCGCGTGTCCTTTTACTTTTACGAACTGCACCTTGTGTTTATTTACTTCGTAAAGCAACGCCTTCCACAAGTCTACGTTTTTAACGTCGCTTTTAGCGGCGGTTTTCCAACCTGCGGCTTGCCAAGATCCGATCCAATTTTTGTTGAAAGCGTCGGCGATATATTGCGAATCTGTGCATATGTCCACATCGCAACGTTGTTTGAGGCAGCGAAGCCCCTGTATAACGGCGAACAGTTCCATTCGGTTGTTGGTGGTGTTCTTGTCGTATCCGCTGACTTCTTTCTTTACGCCGTTGTAAATAAGCACTGCCGCCCATCCGCCTATTCCGGGATTTACCGAACAGGCTCCGTCGGTATAGATAGTAACTTTCTTCATAATTTCCAAACTATTTTTGCCATATCAATTGACATTAAATTACCTTTACATTATAATATTAAAGTATCCAAAGTTGCAAATGTTTTCAACAAAATATTTTTAGGGGAGTGGCTCAACGGTAGAGCAGCGGTCTCCAAAACCGCCGGTTGCGTGTTCGAATCGCGTCTCCCCTGCCAAAAGCACGGTAAAGTAACCGTGTTTTTTTCTGTAATTATGTAGATATAGTAACGGGAAGCGATTCAAACACGCAACCTCGGTTGGCGTGTGACGGGATTGACACTGTCGTGTAGCAATCCCTATTCCGTCGTAGATTTGTTTTGGACGGTAATCGACAACCGACTTGCGTACTCCTTACGAATCGCGTCTCCCCTGCCAATTACGTCGAAGAAGCAATCGACGTAATTTTATTTATTACATTTACGGTTCTATAATAAATGTTGGGGTGTGAGTAAAAAAGATAGAGCAAAGACTCTTTTTCAGTGTATAATTGAATTGCGA
>CANQNJ010000031.1 GCA_947625185.1 uncultured Clostridia bacterium | reverse complement strand
TTTGCAAACAACGACAACAAACTGTTATTCAGCGGAATAGTAATTACCGTCGGCGAACAGGAAGTTG
The DNA here is from genome assembly GCA_947625185.1 of uncultured Clostridia bacterium. Taxonomy (GTDB): domain Bacteria; phylum Bacillota; class Clostridia; order Christensenellales; family CAG-314; genus Fimimonas. The sequence goes on along the minus strand of CANQNJ010000031.1, from coordinate 19,101 downwards.
CCGTCACCACAGGCAACAACGCTGCCAATACCAAGCTCTCCGACGAAGGCGCGTTTACCGACGGGAACACCTTGCTCGGCAAAGTCGCGGATATTCTCGGCATTGTCAACATCAAGGATTTGATCTCTTGCGCAAGCGGTATCAAAGCCTCGTTGAAGTTGGAAATTGCGTTGAACAACAAAACGTACACGGCGCAAGCGGATATCCAATACAACGGTAATCTCGGCGTTACGCTGAATGTATGGGACGGAAAGGACAAACTCATCGTCACGGGCAGGATAGTTCTTGCTGTTGATGATAACGTACTGTATCTGGACGTCAACGGCATCAAACAGGCAATCAAGCTCGGCAACGCCGAGAAAGACGGCGAATTCCGCCTCGACGATCTAAGAGCCGCGCTCAATGATTACAAAGATATCAACGACGTGCTTGACGCGGTTATAGGCGTGATTCAAGGATTGCCGGATAATCTTGCTTTGCTCGATACCGTCTCCGACCTGATAGGCGGACTCGCCTTGAATGACGACCATATAGAACTGACGCTTGCCGCAAGCAAGCTCGGCTTGGCTAAGGATATCACCGTTGTTCTCGGCACAAGCGACGACGGCGTCACCTACTGCATAGATAACATCGCGTTTGCGGGCGAGAAGGCGGATACAACTGCGCTGCTTGCAAAGATATATGATGGCAGTCTTGCCGCCTACGAACGGGCGGTAGAGGTTCCGAGCAATACCGAAGATTATGTCACCGAACTCGGTCTCACCCTGTCGTTCGCACAGAAGCAGGACGCTCCTGCGGCAATAGATTTGACGGACGCCGGCGCGATGAGGATCTTCGTCGGATTGAGAATCGACCTCTTCAACAAATTGATAGCGGGTTATGCGGAATTCGACGGCTACAACGATAAGCTGAACGTCAACAGGGCAAACTTCGAGTTCGATATGGTAAGCAACAAGATCTATATCGTATTGGGCGATGACGTCAACAGCGGTTCCAAGCTGTGCTTTGATATCCACGACCTCAACGGCGTTATGAGCCATATCGCAGAACTTGGCGTAACGATGCCCAAGGCAGATCTCGGCGGCAGCGTTGCGGATATCATCGGCAAGCTGTTGGACGGTTTGACTTATAAGCACGACGGCAACGCGTTCACGCTCGGTCTGGACTTGGACGGCATTGGCGTCACGGTAGGGTTCAACGTAGCGGACAAAGCCGTATCCCTCGGCAATATTCAGGTAAACGGCGGTGAATTTACCGTCAGCGGCGAAACGAGTAACCTCGACGGCAATATATCCGATCTGAACGCGAAGGACAACCCCGACGGTTATCTCGACGCTGCGGAAGTTCTCGACAAATTCCTTCCCGCAGTCAAAGCATTGATGAATGCAAAAGGCGGCTATGTAATAGCTTTCAACGGCACGATCGATCTCGGCAGTAATAGTTATGGTGTGAACATACATGCACAGATCTCCCGCAACAACGACAGCGGTAGCGTCTTGCCCTTTGATCTTAAAGTCGATCTCGACCTTATAACATACAACACGCATATGCTTGTGGAAAATGGTCAATTGTGGATAGTCGACAACACGCTTTATGCTGCGATCGGCAAATTCAAGGTCAAGATCCCTCTTTCGTCGCTCGGTAACGGCAAGCAACAAGGCTTGGATATAAGCAAATTCAAGGGTAAAAATACATATCTCGACGAACTTTTGAAACTCATCGACAGTTTGTCCGATACCGATTGGCTCAGCCTCGACTTTACCAAGATGTTGGGCATAAGCTATGACACCGCGTCCGAAACGCTGAAACTTTCCGTTGACGGAACGGCTTTCGGCTTGAACGAGCAAATCAATGTAACTCTCAATCCCTTCGTTCAGGGCGACAAGACCGTGGGGCTGAAATTAACTCTCGACGAGCTTACTTACGAAGATATCACGCTTAAAATTGCCGATGAGACGTCTGTCGTTGCGGCAACGGGCAGTGTCGGCATTCCCGATGGTGACGATTGGGTGACCGATATAGATATCAAGGTCAATGACAATAGCGGTATAGACAATACTATTCACGTCCGCATCGACTTTGAGCAGATGATCGTCTATGCGTTGATAGAGTCGAAGGAAGGCAGCAGCACAAACGATCAGAATATTATTTCCTATCTGTATATCAAATACAGCATAAACGACAACAAGCTGTGGATCTCCGACAATAAGAATGCAAAAGCTACCGTCAAGATCGGCGACATTGCCAAGCTGGTCGAAGAAGTGCAGGTGATAGTCACCAAGATTGCCAAGGATACCGACTTTACGGTGCCAAACCTGTTCGGCGGCGGCACAAGCATCGGAGATATACTCGGTACGCTCAAATTTATCCACAACGAGAGCGACACGAGGATAGGCATGTCGTTGGAGGTTTTCGGCTTTGTTGTGGACGCTTCCGTCGGCAGCAATACGTTGCAAGCGAATGTAAACTTGAACAGTATATTCGACAACACGACGCTTTCCGTTGTCGATGACGATTCGGAAACGCACAACGACCAAAATGCTCACGACAAATTTATCGACGTGATAAAAGACGACGACAAGGGCTTCGTGTCTCTGGACGGGGTTCTCAAAGATTTCTTCTACGGCGACAACGGCAATCTCGATGACGAAGCCGAAAAGAACGGCGTGATTTACGACCTTGTCAATACCAACGCCTGGCGTTTCGACTTCTACAAAGATGCCGAAATCACGATCGACAAGGATGACGGTAAAGGAGGCAAAACTTCCGAAAGCTACCGTATCAAGGGCGACAATAACAAGAGTTCGTTCATATCCTTCTACTTCAACAAGTCGGATACGTCTTTCAGTATGACGCAACTCGTCAACGCATTCAAGGGTACAGATAAGCAAGACGGCTACAAGATGTTGATCGAATTGCTCAATTCGATGCAATTGAGAGCAAAGCTGGTCATAGGCAAACAGGTGAACGGAGCAAAAGATTACAGCGATATTCTGTTCCTGGACGTCGCTATCCTGCGTGAAAGCGTCGGCAGCGGTGCAGGAACGGCTAAGTCGCGGTTGTATATAAAATACGACACAAGTGAAGCGGACGGACGCAGCGGTGTACTACGCGCAACTTTGAGCATTGACGCGTTGCAGGATGTCATTCAACTAAAAGACGCTCTCGACAAGGTGCTTGGCGGCGCAATAACCGATATTGTCCGCAGCGTTGCGGAGACTATCGCCGATATGCAGAACAATATGCCCAAGTTGCAGTTCGGCAACCTTGCCCGTATTTTCAACAGCATCAGCTACGGCAGTTCGACAGACGGGTCCGTCAATAAGTTTGCGATCAATATCAACGGCAAAGCTCTCCTCGACAAATTGTCCGATAATATCGTTCTTGACGTTCAGCAATCTATCGGCAAAAAGGAAGGCAACGATCACAGCTTGCACGTCGGTAATGGTCTCAAAATCAACGAGTTGACGTTCGGTTACGGCGGATTCAGTATGAGTCTCAAAGACGTCGACGTCACGGCTTCGCCTTTCTATGGCGACAATCCCGACGATTCCACTGCGGATACGCGTACCTACGACTATCTCGACCACTCCATCAATGCCTATCTCTACGATAACAGAGCAAGCGACAATCCGAGCGGCAATTTGTCCACAACTGCCGACTTCAACAAGGGCAACGTTGCTCCGCTCGGCAGTGAAACAGGCTACGATATGAGCAACTACATCAATCTGGACAGCATTTATCAACTTGCCGCCTCGCTGGTGATAACCGCAGGCAATGAGGACGAAAGCGGCAGAAGGTCATTCCTGATAAAGGGCGATGCGAACGTGGATATAGTCGTGGGCGCCGAAGCTCTTGCAAACGCACATTTGGTTTTGAATATCATAATGTATGCCGATATAGACGAAAACGGCGACAGCTACTTTGCCGTCAAAATCCACCGCGACAACGTTAAATTACAAGTCTTGGGATTGGGACACAACTTGTACAAAGACAGGGGCGGCGACAGCTATATCACATTCGATACCAAGAGCGGCAATTTCAATGTGTACAGAGATTCTTACAGAGATGATATAGAGGTTTCCGAGCAACAAGAAGAATGGTATTGGTGGTGTCCGAAATGCAATGCGGAGCGTCCAACAAAACTCTGTGTTTGGGCGTGGCACAATAACTCTATGCAACATTTGACACGCACTGTTACAAAGCAGGTGACAAAGACCGGTTACGAATCGGTGTTACTCGGTGAGCTGGGATTTAAGGATGAAAATATTTCTCCTGCGGAATTTATGGCAAACCTCTTGGGTAGCGACGACGCTAATGCCCGTTGCGCGCGCGGATACCTGTTCGAAATTCTTAACCTCGGTAATCCGCTGAGTATCAATATAGAAAACATAATAAAAGACCAAATCAATAACCCCGACGCCAAAGTGTTCGGCGTGGACTACGGTGTAGAGGACATTCTCGACACGGGTGACGCCTACAACTATGGTGATGCTACGGACAACAACGGCAACGCTGTTGCAAATCACAAGCAGTTCGAAATCATGGCAAATCTCAGCCCTGTTTCCAGCGCACTCGGCACGTTGGACATCAAGATCCATCACAGCGGAAGCTTTGAAGACTTGATGAAGTGGAACGAGGCAACGGGCAAGTACGAGTACGACACAGAAAAGCTTGCGGCAATAAAACTTGACAGGCTGTGCGGTGGGTTGAAAATCGCCAATAACATTGTGACTATCACCTTCGACCTTGGTCACACAACGCCGGGCTACGGCACGGCAGCGTACTTTACAAGCGACCTGTCGCGTCTGTGGGGCGACGCAGGTGCCTGGACTAACGGTCACAAACTGTAATAATTATCGAACCGCAAACGCCCCTCGGAGAACTTCTCCAAGGGGCGTTTGTTCATATGCGCATATGCGCAGTCTTGCAAGTTTCCATTATTTTTGTCGATTTGTCAAAATTCGGTATTGACTTTTAATATTATATATACTATAATAATTATCCACCTTTTTATACGGGAGGCAATTATGACAGACTACAAGGCATTGGTCAGAGAGGCATACGAGGCGCAGAAGCTCGCATATTGTCCATATTCTCATTGGGCGGTGGGCGCGGCGTTGCTCACCGAGGACGGTAGGATATATCGCGGCTGCAATATAGAAAACAACACCTTTACGCCGTCGGTTTGCGCCGAACGCGTCGCCATATTCAAGGCGGTCAGCGAGGGCGTAAGAAATTTCGTCGCGATAGCAATCGTCGGCAACGACGTCAATACGGCGATAGGGGACGGCGACGTGTGTCCCCCTTGCGGAGTGTGCAGACAGGTCATGGCGGAGTTTTGCCCGTCCGATTTCGAAATAATACTCGGGCGCAGTTACGACGATTACGAAGTGTACACTCTTGCGGAATTGATGCCGAAGGTAAGCTTGCCGCTCAAATGATCGCGCAGGCACAGGTATCGGCGTAGTTTTACGGCGCAGCGCGTTCCGATTTCGTCGGAAGCGGTGCACGGGCAGTCTTGCGGCGAAGTGACCGCACGGCAATTTCGCCGCAAGGCGATAGTTATTTTGTTAATACACGGCTTTATTTCTCCCCGGCGTGCGGCAACGCCCTTTTGTCGGCGCATAGCGGCATTGCCGAATTTACTTTTTTTGCGTAATTGCTCTTTTTTGTTTGACAAATGCCCTTTGGTATGTTATCATAATCTTGCACTTCTATAAGGGGTGTAATTTTTTGCGTGCGCAAAATTACTTTTGCGACACAAACAGGAGACAAATTATGGCAGCGAAGAAAGGAAACAGAGTCAAGGTAGTGTTGGCTTGCACGGAATGCAAACAACGCAACTACGACACTTTCAAAAACAGCAAAAATACTACCGACAGACTCGAACGCCACAAGTATTGCAGATTCTGCAAGAAGCACACCCTGCACAGAGAGTCTAAATAAGGAGATAGTCCAATGGCTGCACAACAAAAAGCTAAGAGACCCAACCTATTCAAACGTCTCGGCTCCTTCTTTGTGAAGAGCTGGTCGGAACTGAAAAAGGTCAGCTGGCCCAATTTCAAAACGGTACTCAAAAACTTGGGTATAGTTTTGCTTGTGGTGTTGGCTTTTTCGGTGATCATTCTGATTGCGGATATGATTTTCGCAAACCTGCTCATAAGTCTTCCCTCCGGCAACGGTTGGGTATGGCCGTGGAACAGATAAGGTCTGAGTAGCAAATGGCAACAAACGAAGCAAAGTGGTATATTCTGCACACTTATTCCGGCTATGAAAGCCTGGTCAAGAAGTCTATCGAGCAGATGGTGGAGAACGGTAATCTTCAAGACGTGATTCTTGATACCAAGATCCCTACCGAAACGCTCATCGAGGACCGCAACGGCAAGCTCAAAGCGTACGAAGCCAAGGTTATGCCCGGATATGTGTTCATCAAGTTGGTCTATTCTTCGCAGCTTTGGTTTATGCTCACCAATACTCGCGGCGTGACGGGCTTTGTGGGTCCCAACGGTAAGGCTTGGCCCTTGACGGAAGAGGAAGTCAAGCGTTTGCGTCTGGAAGATCCCGTGGCGGACTTCACTATGACCGTGGGCGACAGCGTCAACGTCGTTGCGGGTCCGTTTGAAGGATTGGTCGGCGTCATCAAGAGTATCGACGCTGCCCGTCAAAAAGCGCAAGTCGTACTCAATATGTTCGGCCGCGAGACTTCGGTGGATATGGACTTCATTCAATTGGAAAAAATCAACAATCCCACGACTACGGTAGTGGAAGAGGATTAGTTTTTTTTCGCGAGCGCGGCGATACTGCGCAAAAATGGGAGAGACGGAAATAAACTCATCGAACCGTCTCGCATAACCACGAATAGGAGGAAATCACAATGGCAAAGAAAGTAACGGCAGTTGTAAAGCTTCAACTTCCTGCCGGAAAAGCCACACCGGCACCCCCGGTAGGCTCTGCGCTCGGTCCTCACGGGATCAATATTCCCGGTTTTACCAAGGACTTCAACGCAAAGACGGCTGACAAGGCGGGACTTATCATTCCCGTCATCGTAACTATTTATCAGGATCACAGCTTCACGTTCGTATTGAAGACGCCGCCCGCACCCGTACTCATCAAGAAAGCTTGCGGTATCGAGAGCGGCAGCGCGACGCCCAACAAGACGAAAGTGGCTAAGATCACCAAGGCTCAGATCGAAGAGATTGCCAAGCTCAAAATGGTTGACCTCAATGCGGCAACCCTTGAAGCCGCTTGCTCTATGATTGCAGGAACCGCCCGTAGCATGGGCGTGACTGTGGTAGACTAAGGAGGTGCGCTATGGGAAAGAAATATGTTGACGCATTGAAACAGATCGACAGAACAAAGCAATACGATCTCGGCGAAGCCATCGATCTCGCAGTAAAAGTGGCTCCCGCCAAGTTTGACGAGACAATGGAATTGCACGTTAAGTTGGGCGTAGATCCGCGTCACGCAGATCAACAGGTCCGCGGCGTAGTGGTGCTTCCCAACGGCACGGGCAAGACGGTTCGCGTTTTGGTCATCGCCAAGGGCGCCAAGGCAGACGAAGCAACGGCTGCGGGTGCGGATTTTGTCGGAGCGGAGGAATATATCGACAAGATCCAGAAAGAGAATTGGTTCGGATTCGACGTTATGATCACGACTCCCGATATGATGGGTCTCGTAGGTCGTATGGGTAGAGTACTCGGTCCCAAGGGATTGATGCCCAACCCCAAGAGCGGAACAGTCACTATGGATGTAGCCAAGGCTATCAGCGACGTCAAGGCAGGTAAGGTAGAGTACCGCGTGGACAAGCAAGCCATCTGCCACGTCATCTTCGGCAAGAAGTCCTTCGGCACGGAGAAGCTGGTCGAAAACGCTACCACCGTTATGGACGCCATTCTCAAAGCGAAACCGGCAGCTGCCAAGGGTACCTATCTCAAATCCGTCGCGGTGGCATCCACGATGGGTCCCGGTATCAAAGTCAGCTACAAGTAAGCCATTAACAAGTCAATACAACCCCACCGTTCCAAAGACAGCAAGTAACAGTAAATCTTGCCGAGGTACACGAAGGTATTTAGTCAATTACGACTCCGACCCTTGTACCTATTGCGGCGCAAGGGTTTTGTATTTGCCCATCAAAATGTCGATATGGGTATAAAAAAATAATACAGGAGGAATACAATGGATCACGAACGTCATCACGGTCATCTCAGCCCCTCGCAGCAAGCCAAGCACGAGAAAGTGGAAGAAATCAAGCAAATCATCGAGAACAGCCACTCTTTCGTAATATTGGACTACAAGGGACTTACGGTTGCCCAGGATACGGAATTTCGTTCCGAGTTCCGCAAAAACGGCGTCGAGTACAAGGTGTTGAAGAACACTCTCGTACGCAAGGCGCTTAACGAACTCGGTTATACGGAGTTCGACGAAGCCTTGAACGGACCCAGCGCGTTTGCGTTTGGTACTCAGGACGCCGTTGCTCCCGCCAAGGTTGCGGCAGAGGGCGTCAAGAAGTACAACAAGATGCAAGTCAAGTGCGGTATGTTCGACAAGAAATTTGCCGATGCCGCCACATGCGAGGCTATGTCCAAGGTGCCCAACAGAGACACATTGCTTGCAATGTTGGTATCTGTATTGTCCGCTCCCATGCGCGGACTCGCCGTCGCTCTCAATGCGGTTGCGGAAAAGAAGGCGTAACAGCCTCAACACGGTAAGCTTTCACCTCACGAAAGCAAACTATCTAATCTGAAATTTATCAAGGAGAATAACAATGGATACAAAGAAATTTATCGACGAGATCAGCAATCTCTCTGTTTTGGAACTCAACGAACTTGTTCACGCCATCGAAGAAGCCTTTGGCGTAAGCGCGGCAGCTCCCGTAGCTGTGGCAGGCGGTACAACCGCAGCGGCTCCCGTAGTGGAAGAAAAGACGGAATTCGACGTTGTTTTGAAGAGCGTAGGCTCTGCCAACAAGATCGCCGTCATCAAGATCGTCCGCGAACTTACCGGACTTGGTCTTGTTGAAGCCAAGAACGCCGTCGAGGGCGCTCCCACGACCTTGAAGGAAGCTCAACCCAAGGACGCGGCTGAGGCTATCGTAAAGCAACTTACCGAAATCGGCGCCGAAGCGGAACTCAAATAATCGCGTCGGTTTCAAAGCCGCCGATCGCGCGTTGCAATATGGCGCGCGCAATAGGAAATCTCCATATAACGAAAGGCCGACCTCGCAACGGGGTCGGTCTTTTCGATTGTATGTTTGTACATATGCACAATGTTGCAAATGTTTGGGATGAGGAAAACGCGTCTCTGCCCATCCCCATGCCTACAAGAACAAAATTTATAAATGTGGCAATACTCCCCTTCAAGCCGCGCGGGTCGCCGCTGCAAGGGATTTTCGCTTGGTTCGCTATATGCGCGCGAAACAAGCTTCGCGCGCGTAAATTCCGCTTTAATTTGCAAGTAGACTTCCGTATTTCATTTAATTCTACACCCAAACATTGCTCACAGAAACTATTTTTTGGGGGCAGGTAAGTTTTCGCGTAAACGGTGAGAGAGTTATGACGTCACCCGAATTACAAAGAACCTTCCATCAGCGTCTTGGCTAACGGAAGGTTCTATAATTTTTGTACCGAGTGTAATATCAAATATTCTTCTTTAAGCGGACAAACTTTTCGTTGAGTCGCGTAAACATATCCATAAGTTCCGGATCGTAATCGAGTATAAAGTCCTTTATGTGCGAGGGTAGGCTTTCGATTTTTGCGGTAAGCTCCTTGTCTTTTGCAAATGCCGTTATGTCGGGATAAAAAAATTCTTCCGGGGTGGAGTGACACGCTTCTATTATTTTGAAAAGTACATCAAGGCTGGGCAAAAAATCTTTTTTGCTTTCCAAACGGTTGATATAATTGGGATTCATTCCTATTTCGCAGGAGAGCGCTCTCTGTGTGAGCTTTGCCCGTACTCTGATGTACCCTATCCTTGCTATGACATCTGTTTTCTCCATAGGGGTACTCCTTGTTTTTTATGATTCTATTATATAGCTAAGAACACAGCCGCATGATGCGACGTCACTTGGCAATATCGTGTAGTATGTCCATATTTATACTCATAATGCAACATATATCTTGGTAAAATATTGACTTTACATCGTTGTAAGTGTATAATTTACTATGTACAATATCCTATGGAGGTATCTTTATGAACAAAAGACGTTTGTTTTTCGGCGTGATTTTTTTGATGATAATTTGTCTTGTTGCGGTATTTGTCGCATGCTCCGACGTAGGGGGCACTTCGGACGGCGAAACAAAACAGCGTCAAATTTACGATGCTTACGTTGCCTATGCCGAATCCGCAGGCGAAGATGTTCTTTCTTACGAGGAGTGGTTGGAAAGCATTCGCGGTAAAGACGGACAAAACGGCAAAAGCGCTTACGACATCTGGAAGGAGAACGGGCACAGCGGCACGGAAAAGGAATTTCTTGAATGGTTGAAAGGTGGCACAGGCTCGCAAGGTATTCAAGGGGAGAAGGGCGAAGACGGACAAGACGGCAAGAGCGCCTACGACATCTGGAAAGAGAACGGGCACAGCGGCACGGAAGAGGAGTTTCTTGAATGGTTGAAAGGCGACGCAGGCTCACAAGGTATTCAAGGAGAGAAGGGCGAAGACGGACAAGACGGCAAGAGCGCCTACGACATCTGGAAGGAGAACGGGCACAGCGGCACGGAAGAGGAGTTTCTTGAATGGTTGAAGGGCGACACAGGCTCGCAAGGTATTCAAGGAGAGAAGGGCGAAGACGGACAAGACGGCAAGAGCGCCTACGACATCTGGAAAGAGAACGGGCACAGCGGCACGGAAGAGGAGTTTCTTGAATGGCTGAAAGGTGACGCAGGCTCGCAAGGTATTCAAGGACAGAACGGCAAGGACGGACTTTCCGCATATGAACTGTTCAAAAAGTACTATCCGTTCTACCAAGGTACGGAAGAAGATTGGATAGCGGATCTCGTCAACGGCAATCTCACCGTGCTTACCGTTACATTCAAGTCCGAAGTCGCCGAGGACATTGTGCGCTATGTATTTATCGGGCAGGATCTCATTGACATTCCCGACGTTCCGGAAAAGGAAGGACAGGCAAGCGCCAAGTGGGATAGAGACGATTTTACCAACATAACCCAAGACGTAGTGGTCAACGCCGTCTACACTATGAAACAACTGACGGTCACTTTCCGCAACGAGTACACCGAGCAAGAGGATGTCGTCAAGACGGTGGAGTACGGACAAGCGGTAACTGACATTCCCGCTGTACAGGCGAAGGTGGGCAACAGCGGCAAGTGGGATGTCACCGATTTCAGCCGCATAACGGACAATATGACGGTCAATGCCGTATACGAAACGGACGGTCTTGATTATGTGCTTATCAACGAGCAGCGGGAGTACCGTGTGTCCGCAGGTGAAATGAACTCGCAAACGGAAGAGCTGTTCATCCCCGCCCTGCACGACGGCAAGCCCGTTACGGTAATAGCCGACAATGCGTTTGAGTATAAGGACTTCCGGCTCGCGCATCTGCCGGACAGCATCAAAGAGATTCGGACTATGGCGTTCTGTGGCTGCGCATCGTTACAGAGTATCAAGATTCCAAGCAAAGTAACTACAATAGAAGAGAACGTATTCAACGGTTGTTCCGCATTGTCAAGCGTGGAGCTGCCGCAAGTGACGAAAATCGGAGATTATGCGTTTTCTGGCTGCGACTCATTGTTAAGTGTGGAAATGCCGCAAGTGACGGAAATCGGAAATAATGCATTTTATAGCTGCGACGCACTGTCAAGCGTGGAGATGCCGCAAGTGACGGAAATCGGAGGTTGTGCGTTTTGGGACTGCGTCTCACTGACAAGTGTGGAAATGCCGCAAGTGACTACAATAGAATGGGAAGCATTTCTTCATTGTACGAGTTTGCAAAGCATCGAATTGCCGGACGGTTTGACGAATATTGATATGCGTGTTTTCGAAGGGTGTACTGCTTTGAAATACGCCATTCTGCCAAGCAGTTTGCAGTATATTGGCAGCAACATTTTCTACGGTTGCAATGCGTTTACAACTATCTATTTCAAGGGAAATGCTGAGCAATGGGCGGCTTTGGACAAAACAAATGCGGGCAGCGTATTCAACGACGCAATGGTATACTACTACGCCCCCGAAAAGCCTGACGAAAACGAAGGCAAATATTGGCACTACGACGAACAGGACCACAAAACCCCTGTCGTTTGGTCAAAAGAAGATTAAAAAAATAAGGAGGTAAACATGAGCAAATCAAAATTGTATCGCGATCAGGTGATTGCAGCATTCGCAAAGTATCAAAATGAACATCACAATGCGTCTCAAAGTAGACTTTTTACTACCAAAGAGATCAACGAGGGTGCGCGGCAAAATATGAGCGACGGGTCTCTGCACGGTTGGTGCGTATCCGACTTTGCGCAGGGTGAGACGGACAATTCGCGCAGCAAGCAAAACCCAACAATGTTCAAACGGGAAAAAAGAGGTTACTACACAATATTGTAAATCGCAATAGAATAAAAACGAGGGGTTGTCGCGTTAACATTTTTATACAAAATGATACCAAAAACGGCTTGAAAATACTGATTTCAAGTCGTTTTTTTTGTATAATTGTTCGTTTTTTTATCGTTTATGCGATTGAGTAGCCTCTCTTGTCTTGCCGTTATATTTATCACACGGGGCGGATACTCATTACTTTTCGTATTGCGTCCTCGCTTGCTTCGGGAAAGACGCTTTGCAGGTGACGGACTATGCGCTCAAAACTTTCGGAGGGATCGCGCTTGTAAGCGGCGGTGACGGCGTCGTAGCCGAAGCGGTGTTCCGGCGTGGAGTACTCCGCAACGTCCCAACCGTAGGTTTTGCCCGACTTGTCCGTCATATACACAAAGTCGCATATGTCCACATATGCACACATCTGCAAGCGTGTTATTACCGTCTCGAAACCCGTGTTGCCGCCCTTGCGGTAGTTGCATATTTCTTTGAGCCTTTTGGATAGTATCTTGCCCTGTCCGGCAATGGCGGTGTACAGTTCCGCGTCTTTGCGGTTGGCGATGCCCTCATCCATTCGGCTGTCGAAGTCGTATCCGTCGCGGCGATAGTTTGCAAAGTCGGCAAACCATTCTTTGCTTACAAATCCCGCCTTGTTTCGGAAGAATTTGCCGTACAGGCATCCGCTGCGAATGACGGGACCTTTCCACTCCCACGGTCCGTCGCACACGTCGGAAAACCACAGCTCCGCGGGGCAGTGCTCCTCGATGCTGAATCCCTTTATTTCGTTTGCGAAAAAGGGCAGAAAACCTATCTCGTTCACCGTGTTCGCGATGGCTTCCGCGCTGTCAAGTATGTCAAATTTCATATGCGTATGTCTATGCGTTTGTCAGATACTGTCGGCTAACGCTCCCGATAAACAACGTCGATCACTTCGCCGATGTACATAGTGTGCGGCGCCTCGCCGCGGTAGTAGCGGTCGATAGTGTCCTGCGGTATCTGTTCGATATCCATATCCTGACGGTAGATTTTTTTGCAGACGAGGGTGACGTACGCCTCCGCGAATGTCACTGTCTTTTCGAGCAGTCTCGGCGTGAGACCGCTTTCTTTCACTTTGTCGCAGTCTCTGCCCGATTTAGACCCGAGTATGCCGAGCGCGCGTTTGTACTGTTCGTCGTAAAAGCTCACCGTAAAGTATTCGCTGTCGTCCATAAATTCGTGAGTATAGCGGCAGGGCTTGACGTAAACCGTCGCAACGGGCTTGCTCCACAGCGTACCGAGTCCGCCCCAACCTATGGTCATCGTATTGAAGCGTTTGCCGTTGCCCGCCGTAACCAATGCCCAATCTTTATTGAAAATTTGCAGGATATCTTCGTTTAGTTTCATAATCCACCTCGCTTGTATAATTCATTATATATCAAAGCGGTCGTTTTGTCATCGCCGTCGCGTAAATATGTTGATTATCGCGGCGATTTTTCTTTGACGCAAGCGTTCTTTCAATCGGGTCGAGCAGTCTTGCGGTAATATTGACGGTAGGGCACGGAGCGGCGCGTCCGTTTGCGTTATCGGATATGTTGCAAACAAATAGCGTCGGATCCCCGTATTTACGAAATCCGACGCCGAGCGTTTGTATGTACGATTGCCTACTTGCGGTGCGTTATGTCAGATAACGCCCAACAACGCGCCCACGCCCCAGCCGAGCAGTGTTCCCACGGCAAGACCGAGCGTTCCGCAGATGATCCCCGGCGCCAACAGATCTTTGTCGCCGTAGGAGTTGGCAACGGGCGCGATGAACGGAGGACCGTATATGCCTGCGGTGCTAGTGATGAGCGCGGTGCCTGCGTCGATGCGGAACAGCTTGCACAGCAGCAGGTGCAGCAATATTACGGACACCTGAGAGCAGGCAAAGAAGCACAGCGTCGGCAATATCTCTTTGACGAGTTGCGTTACGTCGATACTCATCGACAGCCCGAGGGAGAATATCAATATCAGGTACTGTCCTATCTGATAGGGTCCCTTGACGCGCCTTATCGGCTTTACGAAGCTGAACGCGATACCCAATATCGATACCGCAAGTATGATATACAGGCTGCCGTTAATGTTGCCGTTGATAAGAAATTCCAATCCCACTCCCACGCCGAGACAGCCTATCGCAAGGGCAATGACGCCGATCAACTTTCCTATCGATTTGCGGTCGCGCGGTATGGATCTGTAATTGTATTCTTCTGCGGAGTCGTTTTGTTCGGATACCGTCGCCGCGGATTGCAAACGGGCATTTTGTGTATATGGGGTGGAATTTTCTCCGTCGGATTCTGCCGCAGCGTTGTTCTCGCACGTTTCTTCACCGACGGGTTGCGGTTTGGACGGCTTTTTGTCGCCGAGAAATTTCTTGTAGACGGGCTTTATCACCGTCAATATCAGCAGGAAATATACCCCGCCCACGAAGAAATCGGATATCTGCGCGGTGGCGATCACAGTGGTGGCGTCGTTGCCCATCAAGGCCTTGGCTATCGCTATCATATTGGGCGTGCCGCCCGTATACAGTCCCGTCGTCATTCCCGACAGCACGTTTGCGTTGGCAAGTCCCGCCGCCTGCGCAATGAAGAAGGACGCAACGGATACGACGATCGCCGATGCAATCACCAATGCAAAGGATATTATCGTATTCTTTGCAAGGTATCTTACGCTTGTGATGTCGAATGTAAACAGGATAAGCGGTATGGCTATTGCAACGAACACGCTGCTCACCGTTTCCGTCAGACCTCTGTCATAGGGGATGGGTATCACGGAGACGATTATCCCAAGCAGGTAACACAGCGCGATGGCGCCGATAAATTTCAATATTTTTACTTTTCTGGTCAGCCACAGTATCAATGCGGGCATTGCCACCATAAACAGCAACGCCGATACGGTACACAGGGTATTGACCCAAGGGGCGACCTCCGCAGCAAGCAACAAGTACATATTATACCTCCTTGACGTATATACGGTAACGCCGCGCAAGCACCCCGCCGACGCTCTTTATCGCTTTGTTGGGCGGCGGATTGTTCTCCATTATAGTACCTGCCTCCACATAAGTGACGCCGTTTGCTTTCATAGTCTCAAACAGTTGGCAGTACATTGCCATAGCCACGCCTATTGCCTGATATTTGGGTATAACGTATTGCAGTATGGCGCGTACAGACGTGATATGTTTGCGGGCGCGCGCAAAGGCGATCAAGCCGCGCAGATTGGTTTCTCCCTTCATCTTCCGAAAAACTTTGAAGAAGTCGGGCAGGGCGATAACCACCCCGAGCGGTTCGTTGGTCTCGTCCGACCGCGCTATCAATATATATTCGCCGTTAAGGTAATTTCTCCATCCTTTCACTATGGATTGCAGCTGTTCGACGGACGGCGCGTCCTGATAGATAGCGTCGGTGGTGGCGGCTTCCATCACCTTGTGTACGTCGTCGATATCTCTGTCCAATTGCTTCCAATCCACCGTGTCAATGTGAAATTTGAACCTGTTCTTTGCGTATTGAGAAACTTTTTTGATCTTCTCGTATTTTGGTACTTCGTTGAGGTCGAATTTGTATTCCAACGCGTCCGTCTGTTTGACCAAACCGAATCGGGTCAGCAGCGTGTCGTAATATGTCTTGTTGTAGGAAGTAAATATCAGCGGCGGCGTGTCAAAGCCTTCTACCAAAATCCCCCTGCGGTTGTCCTGATCGAATGGGAAGTAAGTCCCGGACAGATGCGTCGCGCCAAGCGCTTTCAGCCGTGCGGCGGCTTCGCCCATCATCATATCGCATACCGTCTGGTCGTGTACGCATTCAAACATACAGAAGAATCCGCAGCGATCCGTATCCAGCTGCTTGTTGCGCGCGATAGTACACAGCACCCGTCCCAACACGCGGTCCTCGTCCATTGCAAGCAGTGCGAAGTAACTTTTGTCCTCCAATAGCAGCTTGTTGAGCGTTTTTGTCAGGTCCGCCTTCATATACGGCACATAATTGCGGTCGTTCTCGTACAGTTTGTCGGGAAATTCCACAAATTTCTTTATTAACTTCTTATCTACCTGTACAATTCTCATCTTTTACCTCATCTCAGTATTCCGCCAACCCCAACAGATAGTCCGCGGATACGCCGAACAGTTTGGCAATGGCAACAAGCGTGTCCAACGACGGCTCTCCCGTACCCGTTTCGTAGCGCAGGTAGGATTGTTGCTTTATGCCGAGTTGCGCGGCGACGTTGCTTTGCGTCAGATTCTTCTCGCGGCGAAGTTCTTTCAGCCTTTGAGCGAAGATATTCATAGCCCACCTCAACCGGAATAGTAAACAATTGTTAATTAATTTTACAGCGGATTGCTGTACTATTGTACATATACAGCATTTTGCTGTTAAACTGCCGTGTCGACGTATATGACCTTCCCCGTCGGCAATAGCATAGCGCGCCTACGGGGAAGGAGAGAAAAAAGTGAAGTTTGCCGCTTTGCGGCAAACTTCACCATATATCCCTTTCGTTGTGCCGATTTCTCATTCTGCAACGTCAACCGTATGTAGTTATCCGGCGTAATAATTTATACTTAATCAATATATGTTTATTGGCAGGCTGTTCAAAATGATGTACAATACAATTACCACATAAATTTTCACCCAACATATTGCACATACTCTCTTCGGTAGAGTTATGTGTCTTTCTTCGGCGTGCAATGCGTTGGTGAAAATGGTGTGGTAACTATCGAAAGCGCATATTCTACGGGTGTCGCGACGATAGTTGCGGCACCTTATTTGATGTGGGGCGAATATAACCATTCGGAGGAACACAAATGAAAACGAAACGCATTTTGTTGACGCTGCTGATTGTCGCTTTGATTACGGCAATGGCGTTTGCGCTGGTGGCATGTTCGGGCTTGACCGCCAAGCAGGTCCCCGTGTACAAGGGGATGTCGGTATCGCGGTTGTCTCGTGCGGCATATTCGGCGTCGCTGCGTGCGCAACGCAACGATCGGCGCGATATTGACGGTGACGAAGTAGATGATGACGACGATCACCTTCACGGCGATTTCAACGGTCGTCAGGATCTTGTCGATCAGGACGATCCCTTCACCGACCCGACCGATCCTTCGCAAACCGTCGACCCGGTTGAAGAGGTCGTGGAGAGCACCCTCACAGTGGACGGCGCCGGCAAGGACATATATTACTGCGGCGCGGGCGAAAGGGTTCTCATCACCGTTCACCTCAGCAATCCGGACAATTACGAAATTCTTTCCTTCACGCTCAACAACAAGAAGTACACTTCATATATGTTCCGTGAAGGTTCGGATATGGAGAACATAATTCTGGAAGTTGACGTCGGCTCCGATGTCGGCGTACAGCAGTACACGATCGACGCCATCAAGTACGTTGACGGCACGGAGATCAAGGACGTTGTCATCGGCGGAGACAAGACGGTATCGGTGGGCATTCACGAGGAAGGTCAGGTGCGCGCGGAAGTCACCTCTCAGGTAGGCTTCAACGACGTCACCCTTTCCGTCAAGGTGCGCGACCGCAACGATCTTGTGCAATATTTCGGTGGCAAGGCGTATGCTGTGATTTATGACGGCGACGAGATAATAGATAAACAGGAGCTTGTCGTCAACGAGGACAATACCGTCAAGTTCGACAATCTCAAAACAAACAGCCTTTACCAATATGCCGTTGTCGCCTGGTACGACGATTTGCAAAACGGCTTCGGAATGTACGTCTTGGACAAACAGGCGTTCTATACTCAGAGCATTGTGCTTTTCGATCAATTGCAGCTCGGCAAGGAGGGCATTTCCTTCGACTTCTGGTGGCATCCTCAATCCGCTGTGAACGCCATCGATTCAATTACGCTTGTGGACGGCGGCAATTCCGTTCCGCTTTCCGTAACGGACAGAACCGTCCCCAACCTGCTCTCCGATCACGACTACACGCTCGTGGCAGTCTACACCAACAACGGCAAGCCGGAGCAGATCGAACTTAACTTCCACACTTATGCCAAGATTGCTCCCTCTGTGGAGATCACCACAGACGACTCGACAAAAGAGGGCTTCGGCTATACAATTGTGGAAACGGATACCGACGATGTCGGCAGCATAACCAAGGTAGAGCTTTGGCACAATGGCGAGAGCGTACAAGACCTCGGCGCCGCCTCGGAAGGAACGCTCACGCAATTGCTGTCGGATAACGAATACACCGTCAAGGTCACATATACTTACAATCTCAACGACGGCAAAAAGGACATTGTTGTAGTCAAGGATTCAACGATAAGCACCCTTGCCAAGATTGCTCCCTCTGTGGAGATTACCACAGACAACTCGACAAAAGAGGGCTTCGGCTATACGATAACGGAAAGGGATACCGACGATGTCGGCAGCATAACCAAGGTAGAGCTTTGGCACAACGGCGAGAGCGTGCAAGACCTCGGCGCCGCCTCGGAAGGAACGCTCACGCAATTGCTGTCGGATAACGAATATACCGTCAAGGTCACATATACTTACAATCTCAACGACGGCAAAAAGGACATTGTTGTAGTCAAGGATTCAACGATAAGCACCCTTGCCAAGATTGC
>CANQNJ010000030.1 GCA_947625185.1 uncultured Clostridia bacterium | reverse complement strand
AATTTTCGAGAAGAAAGGTCATTATTAAAACCAAAATTGTCGATACCAAGTTTAAATTTTCTTGATATAATGACTATTTGACTTTTAACTTTTTATGATAAAGCAATATGTAAAAGGTATGGTATTATGTTTTTGTGCGAAATTTTTCTATTTTTTGATTATTTTATATTCGCATTGTTGCAACAGCCATTCGATATCGTCCATGAGTTGATAGTCATATCGAATAACGTCGGTTTCTTCCGTTGATTTTCCCATTTTTTGGGCAAGCATTTCACGGTATTCAACAAGTCCTTTCATTGTCGTAATGTTGCCATGCTTGCGCATATTAAGCAGTTCTTTTTTATCCTTTGTTAGAATTTCTGTCTTGCTGCACGGAACGAACCCGTTTGTAATCATATTGGCACACCAGCGCAGATGTTCTTGTTTTGCTAAAGTCCAGCGTATAGAATTTCGGAATTGGTCTGCATTTGAATATCGCCAAATCGATTTATCCATTACTTTTAAATCGGACGGGACACGTTTGTCGTTTTTTTCATATGCGCGAATAAAATCAGTCGAACAGTCTTCACCTTCGGTGGAATAGTCAAATCCGCATAATTGCAACTTCATGCGCGCGCTCAAACATGCATAAATATTTGACTCTCGCTGATATTCTTTAAATGAATACCATTTCTTGCGCGCTTCTTCTTGCAAGGACGTATCGTTTAATATCTCGGAATTCGAGTGATTGTCCTTTTTCGCTTGGTCTTCTGCGGAATATAGTATATGTCTGAATCGTGACATTTGTTCGATTTTTTCTCGTAAAATAATCTCTGCATTATAGACACATTCCGCGTTAGCCCCGAAGAAAATAATGTTTTGGAAATTTTCTTTTAGAGATTTCGTTACCTTTGCATCTCGTACTTTCACAAAGATTTTTACGGGTGATTTTACCATCCATTCATTTAATTTTTGTTGTAGTTTTTTGGCAAGTTCAATGTTCTCCATATCGGTTCCGAATGAAATGATAATGTAATTATAAGTATTATTCTTCATTAACACAGGGCGAAGGGAAGAATAGAACTTGGGATGGTTTATTTCAAGGGGGTGATTTATCACATTTGCAGGAGGAACAACAAATTCGAGAAACTCGTGTTTTTGGTTCGTATAATAATCCAGAAATTCTTTATAACGTGAATAATTGTGATGCAAATTAACGCTATAAGGCTCTTTTTTTTCTGTAAATTTTCCTTGCGGGTAATAACGGTCGTAGATGTGGTAATTTACAGGTTTTGGTTTCATTATTCCGTCATTAAGAGTAAGAAATTGGTTGTTTGAGACAGAGGCAAGAAATAAGTTTTCGTTAAGTTTTCCGAAGCCGATCATAAAGATATTCAAGTCGATTTCTTCTCGAATTGTTGCCGTAGAGTAATCTATCTCTCGTTCTGTCATGAATTGCGTCAACGGATAACGGTCAATGAAATCAATCGAGATTTGCTTGTGTCTGTTTATAAAACGCAAGATTCCATTTGATTCTTCTACATAGTGTGAGAATATTTCCGCGTTCGTATTCTCGGCAAATATATATACGGAGAGACCGACATTCTTCGTCAAGGGAAGTTTCGACAAATCTTCCGTTTTAATAATTGCCAATAGTTGATTTACATAAATTAAACTATTCTCATCATTTTCAAGATTCATTATCGCAGATATTTTCCTGTTTTTAAAATTACGGAACAGTTTAGAAAATATCCTGCCAAGGTCATCATCTTTCTTTAATGAGATATATCCTGCCTTGCGGAGATATGCTTCATCTTTGATTTCGCGTGTGACATTTCCTATGAGAACGGCTTTATATCCTTTCGGAACCGATTCGAGAATATTGAGAGCATTTGAGTTTGTTCCAATTACCACGACAGCATTTTTCCGCGAGCGTCTTAGAAAGAAAAGAGAGATGCGATTGTATAACCATTGCCAACAGAAAGACAGCGTGAAGATGATTGCATTGAGAACAACAAGAGAAAATAGAATTTCTAACGCAATATGATAGAGCAGATTTTCTGTCAAAAGAGGATATACGGTGGCATAATCAAATTGCAATACCGCAACAGAAAAACAATCGTGTATCGAAAGCCAAATAGCGCCTTCTATATTTTCCCCGTTGAAGCGATTGGCGAGAAAGAAGAGAGGAAAAACTGCAAAATAAATGAATACAAATTTTCCTCGTTTGAAATCTTTCAAGCGATTAAGCCTCTCGTCTTTTGAACAATTTGTAAGCCAAACAATAATTGCCACAAATAAGGCGATCATATAGACAAGTGTAATAATGATAACGATGTTCACGGTTTCTCCTTTATGTGTAGCTATGTTAAGTAAACCCTACCGCATGCTATTATTTCTTTTTCTGACAAATATTGACATTGTGAAATATATAAAATTATATCATATTTGACATAATAAATCAATAAAATTTTTATTTAAAAGCGGTTTTGCCCTGAGTCTTCCGCTCTTAGTGTTGGCAATCCCGATTTCGAGTTTTTTATTTATCCAATCAACTTGGTCTCAATTGCTTGCCCGTAAACGAGTCCTTAAACCCTTAATGTTCATGTCATCGGTCATTTGATCTTCTTGCCCTTGTTTTTTTTCGGCGCCGTATCGTCTTTTTGTTTAAACCCACGTTTGAATATAGTAAACGCATTTTATAAGGGGCTTGGTTATTTAGCGATGCGGCGTAAGCTTTTTGACCCACGGGATAATTTGCGCGAGCAAGGTTGGTCTCGATATCGGTTTGATATGGTTATATGTTTCTGCTGTATTTTACGATGACGCTTAACGGGAAATTGTCATTTTGACAAACAAATCAGTGGCAATATTTTTTTGCAAGTGCAGTAACCCGACACAAACCTAAAAAACATACATTTCTCTCGCTCGGATTTGCGTGTATATTTTTATTATCGGAATGTTTAATTACTTTGATTTATACTATAATTCACCGAATTGAAAAGACAGCGCTTGCTCACGACAACTTTATAACAACACTTTCTTATAAACGTGCAGTCGATATCTCAGAATTTGAAAAAGGCGATTCTTTTTTCAATTGCGAAAAACGGGCTTTATGTTGTGTTAACATAATTTTTTAATATTGCGTTTTGCCAATTGTTTTTCAAAACTTTTTGGAATATTATTATTTTTTGTCCTCATACCGCCTGTGCCTTCGGTTTGAGCGCAAAAATTAAAGGCTCGTCAGATTGACAAGCCTATTGTTGGCGGCATTAAAAGGTTAATTTACTCGAAGCGTCGAAATGTCGCGGCAAACGCGAGCGTGTTTGCGCGCCGCGCGGGCGGGGCTAAATCCGCTGCTTGCGGAATTCGCGCGGGGTCATTCCGTATTGGCGCCTGAACTGCCGATTGAAGTAGCTCACGTTGTTGAATCCCACCGCGTAGGCAATGGCGGCGATGTCGTCGTCGGTATCCCGCAGCTGTCTGCCCGCAACGGTGAGGCGATAGTTGTTTACATAGTCAACGCAGCTTTCGCCCGTGTATTGCTTGAAAAGCTTCATCAAATAAAATTCGCTGTATCCGCAATGCTTGGCGATCTCGGCTATGCCTATCTTATTCATATACTCGGCGCGAATGAATTCCAACGCTTTGCGAACGGTATATTGCCGTTTGTCCTCCACGGCGCTCTGTTTTACGTCAAGCAGACGGTTGTTGTATATGTGATAAAACATCCAATACAGGTTGGCTTTGATATCCAGCTCCGCGCCCTCTTCGGCGGGATCGCACATAAGTATCGAGGTCATACTCTGGTCGAAGGGATGATACCACCCGTCATAGGTGCGAACCACTACGGGGACGGAATGTTTCTCGTTCAATAACGGCGCAAAATATTTCAGCGTACACAGATCTTCGCCCGTTTCGAGCAATCTCAGATTGAACACGATGGCGTCCATCTCCATATCGTTGTCGTCCAGACGGTTGATGGAATGCATCACAAACGGACGCAAAACGAGTATATCTCCCGCGGACGCTTCGTATCTTTGACCGTCCACATAGAAACATCCTTTGCCGCTTTGCACCTTTATTATCTCCATTTCTTCGTGCCAATGTATGGGGTAGAAGGGCAGCAGCGCGGAAATATTCGTATGATATTTGGCAAACGGAGACAATGCCGTACCGTGTACGGCTTTCTCTTTGTATTGCATAATATTCTTTTCGTTTATCTTGTGAAAGTCGTCGTATTCCATAACTCTTCTCGGCGTCCGATTAGATTTTTCAATATCATTATACACAAATTTGTTCATTTTGCAAATAAATTTACGCAAAAAAGCAGTATTGTGTTAGTTTGGTGCAAGATATTGCAACCTCTTTTTGAAAAATTGCCATATAATCTTAGCGTAAAACAAAACGGAAGGGAGGTAATTAAAATGTTTATGCAAAAAGATTTGTATGAAGAAGAGGATCGCGTCGATTCGGAGCAGAAACCCAATAATTTTATATTCCTCTGGGGATATGCAATGATCCGCAACGAACTCGGACAATAAAGGTATCCGATTTGCAACCGCTCGGCGAAACGCCGCAACAAAAAAATTTTCGGGAGGTAGTTATATGCTTAAATATCAGGATTATGTTGATGAGACCAAGGACACAATAGATGTATGCGAAGAACAAACGGCATATTTGCTTGCGCTTGGACTGAAAGATTGTTGTACCCATATCGGCAAGTAATAATACCCCGTTTTCATATTTTTTCTTCAAGTCGGCGCATAGTTTTTATGCGTCGACTTCTTTTGTTTCCATCGGAATTTGTTATTGAAAGTTTCCTTGCGTTGTGATAAAATATAATCTATGAAAATAATCCACACCGCCGATATACATCTTGATTCTCCGCTTACGGGCGTTGCGCGTCCTTCCGAGCGGAGATTGGAGTTGGTCGGAGCGCTCGGAGACCTTGCCGGGTACGCCGATCGCAACGGCGTGTCTGCGATAATAATTGCCGGCGATTTGTTTGACGACAAATTCGCCACCCGGCAGACGGTCAACGGTGTTGCGGATATCGTGAGGCGCAGTCGTGCCGATTGGTTTATACTAAGAGGCAATCACGGCGGCAAAGCGCCTTATGAACTGCTTGGCAATCTTTGCCCGCAGATAAGGTTTTTCGGCGAGGCGTGGACTCCGTACAGTTTCGGCAACGTCACCATTTGCGGCAGAGAATCGGGCGTCAACGACGCGGCGTATTGGCGGCAGTTGCGATTGGATCCCACTCGGTACAACATTGTGGTGTTGCACGGCGACGCGGACGATCCGAGTTACGGCTTGATAGACGCCAAGGCGTTGTCCGAAAGCGGCGCAAGATACGTCGCGCTCGGGCACAGACATTCCTTCTGCGAACTGCGTTTCGGCAATGTTCGGGGATGTTACAGCGGCGCGTTGGAACCGCGCGGCTTTGACGAGCAGGCGCCGACGGGTTTTGTGGAGATAGATACCGACGCCGACCGAATAAAATTTGTTCCGCACTGTATGCGCGCGGTGGTCACGAAAAAGCTGGACGTGACGGGCATCGACAGCGATGTGGCGTTGGAACGAGCGGTGTACAATGCTATCCGCGACGTGCCGCCGCGCAACTATCTCAATTTTGTCTTTTGCGGCGAGATCGGCGACGGATTGCATCTCATACTCGTGGCAAAGAGAGCCTTGGAGGGCAAGTTTTTCGCTTTGCGCGTCAAGGACGAAACGCGCGCACGCATAGACGTCAACGCCGTTTCCAAGGAGATATCTTTGCGGGGAGAGTTCGTCAAGTTGGCAATGACGATAGAAAACGAAGAATTGCGCAACGACGTGATCAAGCTGGGGCTTGCCGCTCTCAACGGGGAGGTGCTGCCGTGAGGATACTTTCCGTAAATATAGTTGCTTTCGGCAAGCTCAAAGGGGTCAATATCACCTTCGATAAGGGACTTAACGTGCTACGGCAGACCAACGGTTTCGGCAAAACGACCCTTGCCAATTTCATCCGGGCAATGCTGTACGGCTTCGGTTACGGCCGCGGCAAAGGGGGCACGGACGCGTCTCGTTGGCAGCCTTGGGACGGAACTCCCCGTTTCGGCGGCAGTATGACGGTGGAGCATAACGGCGAATCCATACGCATAGAACGTTTCTTCGGAGCGACCGCGCGCGCCGAAACTTGCAGGATATTCAACAACAGGACGGGCGCCGAATTGAATTGGCAGCTTCAACCGGGCGAGCAATTGCTGGGCTTGACGGCGGACAGTTACGATCGTTCGGCGTATTTTCCGCAGGAAGCGGTGGAACTGTCCGGCAACGACAATTTGGAGTCGCGCCTTGCCAATCTCGTGCAAAGCAGCGCGGAGGACTACGACAAAGTTCGGGACAGACTGCGCGCATACAAAAAGAATCTTCGTTACGAGAAGGGCGTCGGAGGACTGATAGCCGATTTGGAGGCGCAACAGGGCGACCTCGAACGCCAATTGCACGACGCGGAGCAGTCGGAGCGGCGCCGCTCGGAGATAGAGTCCCGTTTGAAGCAAATCGCCGCGGAAAAGGACGGGCTGCAACGTCAACAGGTGGACTTGAAGTCTCGATCCGAGCAATTGCGGGATATGTTGACCCGTTCGCGGCTTGCCGACGAACAGACGACTCGCGCCGATATCGCGGAATTAAACGCTCGTTTGGGTCGTATTCCGCCGCAGTTCGAGTCGGATTTCTCCCGTTGCGACGAAATTGCGCGGCAATTGACAGCACCCGTCGCTCCGCAGGAGAAACCTCGCAAGAGAATGTGGCTTCTCGGCGTCGCGGCGACGTTGGTATTGGCTGGGGCGGCGCTCGTCTCTCTCGGAGTGTTGAACGTTCTGTCCACAATCGTCGGTGTTATCGCGGGTTGTATATCCGTCGCGTTCGGAGTGGCGTGCCTGTTCGGAGTGTCTCCGCGTGTCAAAAACAGAGATAAGGGTGCGCAAAACGACGGTGCGCGTAGGGATTTTTTTGCCATTGCAAGTAAGTACGTCAATACCGACGGCAAAGACGCAGAGACGGTAAGACGCGCTTTGTGGGAACTGCGTTCTCAATATCTGGCGGATATTCGTGCGCGCGAAACGCTGTCGCAACTCGATCCGCAAGCGGACGTTGACGGCTTGCAAAACAAACTTGCCGAGACGGAGGGCGGACTTGCGCAGTTGACGGAACGCGCCAACGCGTTGCTTGCCGAAGAAGTGCGTCTCGGCGAGGAATACAAAAATCTCGTTTGCAACAAAGTGGAGATCGAGGACAGGATACTTACCGCGTCGGAGCGGCGCAAACAGGCGGAGTACGCCTACAACGTTGCCGAAACGGTGATGGGACTGCTTGAACGGGCAAAGGACAATTTGTCCGGAAGTTACCTTCCGCGCCTTTGCAAGCGCACGACGGAGTTGCTGCGGGAGATCACCGCAAGCAACGCGGAAGTCGTTATAGACCGCAACTTCGCCATCGGTATAATAGAAGAGGGCAGAACCAAGCCCATGAGCGCGTTCAGCCGCGGCACGAGAGAGATAACGCTGTTGTGTTTCCGCGTGGCGCTCTCCGAGACGTTGTATGACGGAGACATTCCGTTCCTGATAATAGACGACGCGTTCGTCAACTTCGATGAGAACAATTTCGTCAGGGCGACGGCGTTGCTCAACAAGTTGTCGGAACGCGCGCAGGTATTGTATTTTACCTGTCACAGCCGCGTCGGCAAGTTGTTGAAATAAATTTCAAAACCAATCACAGAGAGGTGAATAAATATGGATGTAGTACAATTCAGCAAAGAAATCAGACGCAACACATTGCGGTGTCTGCATTCGCAGGGGTCCGGTCACGTCGGCGGCAGTCTGTCCATTGTGGACGTGCTTGCGGTGCTGTACTCCAAGTATATGCACGTCGACCCGCACAATCCGCGCATGGAGGACAGAGACAAGTTGGTACTCAGCAAGGGACATGCCGGTCCCGCGCTGTATGCAACGCTTGCGCTCAAAGGATTCTTTCCCGTGGAGTGGTTGGACACTCTTAACAAGTTGGGGACGCGTTTGCCGAGCCACGTCAACATAAATCTTACGCCGGGCGTGGATATGACGGCGGGCAGTCTCGGACAGGGATTTTCCTGCGCGTGCGGACTTGCCATAGCAGACAAGTTGAAAGGCATAGACAGATTTGTATATGTCATTACAGGCGAGGGAGAACTTCAAGAAGGTCAGATATGGGAAGCGGCAATGCTTGCCTCCGCCAAGCGTTTGGACAACATTATCGTGTTGGTGGACAGTAACAAAATGCAGATCGACGGTATGACTGAGGACGTGATCAACGTGGAAGATCTCGTTGCCAAGTTCGAAGCGTTCGGGTTCGTATCGCGGCGCGTAGACGGTCACGACCACAATGCTCTGGACAAGGCGATAGGCGACGCAAGATCCGACCGTTGCGGCAAGCCGCATTGCATAGTTATGGATACCGTCAAGGGCAAGGGCGTAAGCTTTTACGAAAAGATGGGTCTGGGCGTACACAGTACGACCGTTACCGACGAGCAGTACGCGGCGGCGCTTGAAGAACTGAAATAGGGGGATATGACAATGGAATTGAGAAAAGAATACGCGGGCGAACTGTCTCGCCTTATGAGACAAAACGACAAGATACTTGTTCTGGATGCAGACCTTGCAAGCGCTGGCGGGACCAAGCCGCTCTATGCGGAGTTTCCCGACAGATGTATCGAAGTCGGCATTGCGGAAGCCAATATGGTTTGCATAGCGGCGGGACTTGCGGCAAGCGGGTTTATACCGTTTATTCACAGTTTTGCGCCTTTTTCCACGCGCAGAATTTTCGACCAGATAGCCGTATCCGTCAGTTACAGCGAACAGAACGTCCGTATCATCGGATTCGATCCGGGCGTACATACCACATATAACGGCGGTACGCATATGTCCTTTGAGGATATCGCCTGTATGAGAGCGCTTTGCAACGTGGCTATCCTCGACATAACCGACGGTATTCAGTTGAGGAAGGCGCTTCCATATATCGTCGAACACAAGGGACCGATGTATATCCGATTTGTGCGCAAGCAGACGGATACGCTGTATGACGAAGGGTACGAATTTCACTTCGGCAAAGCGGACAAGTTGAGAGAGGGTAAAGATATAACCGTTGTGGCAAGCGGCACTATGCTGTTCGACGCGGTCAAGGCGGCGGACCGTCTGGAAAAGGAGGGCGTCGGCGTGGACCTTTTGGGTATACACACAGTCAAACCGTTGGACGAAGAGGCAATAGTGAGTTCCGCGCGCAAGACGGGGAGAGTTCTCGTCGCGGAGAACCACTCGATACACGGCGGTTTGTATTCCGCCGTCTGCGAAACGCTTGCGGCGCAAGCGCCTACTCTCAGCGACGCCGTTGCGGTTAGAGACCGTAACACGCAGGTTGGGAGTCTGGACGATCTCAAACGCGATTACGGCTTGACGTCGGATGATATCTATTCTCGCGCGCTCGGGCTTATCGCCCGCAAATGATCGGACTTCGCATATGAAATATATTCTTGCATTGGATCAGGGGACGACGAGTTCTCGCGCAGTCATATTCGACGGCAAGGGAGAGATCGTCGCCCGCGCCCAACAGGAGTTTCCGCAAATTTATCCGCGAAGCGGTTGGGTGGAACACGATCCCAACGACATACTTGGCAGTCAGCTCGGCGTTATCGCGGAGGCGTTTGTCCGCGCGGGGATTACGGGCGAGGATATCGCCGCCGTGGGCATAACCAATCAGCGGGAGACCACCATCGTGTGGGATCGAATAACGGGCAAACCCGTCTGCAACGCCATTGTGTGGCAGTGTCGCAGAACGGCGGACTATTGCGAAAAATTACGTCGCGACGGTTACGAACAGTTGATATACGACAAGACGGGATTGGTATTGGACGCGTATTTCTCCGCCACCAAACTCAAATGGATATTGGATAACGTGGACGGTGTACGCGAACGCGCCGAGAAGGGCGAATTGTGTTTCGGCACGGTGGATACATACATTATGTGGCACCTGTCCAAGGGCAGTATATTTGCCACCGATTACACCAACGCAAGCAGGACGATGCTGTTCAATATACACACTCTCGCCTGGGACGAGGATCTGCTAAGACTCTTCGGCATACCGAGGCGTATGCTGCCGGAAGTCCGACCGTCCGGGTATATGTACGGCTATGCCGACGTGACCATGTTGGGCGCGCGCGTCCCTATATGCGGAGTTGTCGGGGATCAGCAGAGCGCGCTGTTCGGACAGCTGTGCGTGGACGTCGGTTCGATGAAGAACACTTACGGCACGGGTTGCTTTTTGTTGATGAATACGGGCGACAAACCCGTTTGCTCCAAGGGGTTGGTTACAACGTTGGCTGCCGGCGTCGACAGCAAGCCGCAATATGCCCTCGAAGGCAGCGTGTTTATGGGCGGCGCAATAGTGCAGTGGCTGCGCGACGAGATGAGAATGATTCGCGAAGCGTCCGATTCCGAACGATACGCTTTGCGCGTCTGCAATACCAACGGCGTGTACATTATTCCCGCTTTTGTGGGTTTGGGCGCGCCCTATTGGGATCCCAAGGTGCGCGGTACCGTATTCGGGCTGACGCGCGGCACGAAAAAGGAACACTTTATACGAGCCGCCTTGGAGAGCATAGCCTATCAGGTATACGACGTGGCGAAAGCTATGGAAGCCGACCTCGGCAGCCCCATTACGTCGTTGTATGTGGACGGGGGCGGTTCCGCCAATAATTTCCTTATGCAATTTCAGGCGGATATATTGCAAACCGAAGTCTTGCGTCCCAAGGTGATAGAGACGACGGCGCTCGGAGCGTGCTATCTTGCGGGACTTACCGTAGGATATTTCGGCAGCTTGGAGGAAATCAAACGCAACAAACAGATCGAGCGTACCTTTGTCCCTTCGATGGACGACGGTACGCGCAACAGGCTGGTCTCGGGGTGGGCGGATTGTATTCGCCGCGCCCGTTGCGACTGATTTTTCGTCCCCAAGTTTACAAAATACGACAATAATAACGGCTTTTTTCGACAGAGAGCCGTTTTTATTTGCCAATTACGGCAAAGGCGACTATAATAATGTTATGAAACGAATCGGATTGATCACCGACGTCCACGGCAATGCCGACGCGTTGAATGCGGCGCTTGCAATGTTGGACGAATACAAGTGCGACGAAATATTTCATCTCGGCGATATCGTCGATATCGGTCCCGACAGCCGCGAATGTCTGACGACGTTGCTGTCCCGCAAAGACGTGACCTGTTTGCTCGGCAATCACGACAGGGATTTCGTGTTGAGGCAGACGGATGTGCGCTACAAATCGCACGTCCCCTCAGAACACAAGCAGCAGGTATTCGGTACGCTTACGGAGCAAATGCGGCAAGCGGTTAGCAGGTTTCCCATTTCCGTTACGCGCATATGCGGTGGCAGCAAGTTGATGTTCTGTCACTATGCGCTCGTCGATAAGCCATTTGATTGGAACGTGTTTCCTTTTATGCCGTTGCAGTTGTATCCCACT
Organism: uncultured Clostridia bacterium; assembly: GCA_947625185.1. Lineage (GTDB taxonomy): Bacteria > Bacillota > Clostridia > Christensenellales > CAG-314 > Fimimonas. The sequence continues at coordinate 8,520 of CANQNJ010000030.1, read as the reverse complement.
GCCGAGTCATTGGACGATATCTTTGCCGGCGTTGACGCCGACGCCGTGTTTTTCGGTCACAAGCACGAACCTTGCGATATCCGCGGCAGAATGTTGTATGTGGATGTGGGCAGCGTGGGTTGTCACCCCGAACCTTTTGCGCGCGCGGTATTGATAGAGTACGACGATCGCAGTTGGCGATACATACGTCTCCAAGCCCCTTACGACGGCACGGGCGTGCGTAAGCGTATGAAAGATATGGCAGACGGAGACGCCTTGTATGAGTACTATTTCCTCCGAAAAGAGGCGGAATAGCGATATGGGGATTAAAAGTGAAGTTTGCGACTACGTCGCAAGTGAAGTACGGCTGTCGCCGTGTGAAGTATTTGCCTTGCGGCAAATGTGAAGTTTTGCGCAGAGCGCAAAGTTGAGGTTGGGAATGAGTTTTGACTGTCAAACCTCTCAGTCTTACTACGTTCGACAGAATACGGTAATTATAATGGTAACAGACTTCGTTCCTATGAATCAGAGTGGGGCGGCGACTTACTTCACTCGCGCTTTGCGCGAACTTCACTGCGGCGATAGCCGAAACTTCACCTAAAAAAACAGTGGGCTGTCGCGCAATGCGACAGCCCACTCTGTGTTCGCGATAGTCAGGCTCGTTGTTCGCCGAGGAAGAATATCGCAAGCGTGCCCGGTCCGCAGTGAGAGGCGATCACGGGTCCTATATCGAATATGCGTATATCGGCATTCGGGTAAACTTTCCTCAGATCGTCGGAGATTTTCACGGCGGAGCGGATGTAATCGGAGTGCCCCACCCACAGTTTGCCGGAGTAAGCCGCGCCGCCGTCTATTTTGCGAGCGACCTCCGACATTGTCTTGTCTATTGCTTTGCTTTCGCTCATAACTTTGCTGTAAGCGATGATTTTTCCGTTGCCGTCCAGGTGCATTATCGGGCAAAGTTTGAGAAGATTGCCTATCAGCGCAGCGGGACCGGACACTCTGCCGCTCCTGCGAAAATACGTCAGGGTGGTGGAGTAAAATTGATGTACCAAACGTCTGCGGTTGTTTATTGTCCAATTGTACAGCGCGTCTATATCCGTGCCGCTATCCCGCATATCCGCGAGAATATCCACAAGCAAACCGTAGCCGACGCTTGCGCACAGAGAGTCCGCAACGTAAATCTTTCTGTTGGGAAATTTCTTTTTCAGCGTTTCTGCGGCGGCGATCGCGTTGTTTGCCGATTGCGACAGCCCTGAGCTGAACGTGACGTGCAGCAAATCGCCCTTTTCTAGAAGGGGCGTAAAGTAATCTATGTAGCGTTCTTCGTTGATTAGCGAGGTGGTCGGCTGTTTGCCCGCCAACAAGTCGGAGTAGAACAATTTAAGTCCGTCTCCCGAACGCATATCGTCGGCGTATTCTTTTCCGTCGATAGTGTAGGTGTAGGCGATGGCGGATATGTTGCGTTGAACAAGATGATCGAGGGTAAGGTCTACGGTCGATTCACAGCTCAGAGTATACATTGTTTTGTCTCCCATATATTATTTTGCGGGGACTCTGTCCTCTCCCCAATAGCAGGCGAACACCGTCCCCGGACCGCAATGCGCGGCGATAACGGGACCTATGTCGTACAGTCGGATATCTGCCTTGGGAAATCTCTGCCTGAGCTGCGCCATTGTTTTGTTTGCGGAGTCGATATAGTCGGTATGTCCCAACCATAGTTTGCCGTCGTACTCGCTGCCGTCGCGGACGGTGTCGTATATCTCCTGTATCATCCGTCCTTGCGCCTTGGCTTCGCTTATGGACTTGGCAATGGGGATTATCTTTCCGTTGATGTCCGTGTGCATAACGGGGCATATCCGCAATATATTGCCTATCAGCGCCGCCGCGCTTGATACTCTGCCGCTGCGGCGAAAGTATGTAAGTGTGGTGCTGTAAAATATGTGATGTACCTTCGTGCGGTTGACCAACGCCCATTGATACACTTCGTCGATGCTCTTGCCCTCGTCTCTCAGATCCGCAAGGCAGTCCGCAAACATACCGAAGCCGACGCAGGCGCAGGTGGTATCCAGCACATATATCTTGCGTTGAGGATATTCTTCTTTCAGTTCTTCCGCGGCGTTGAGCGCGTTTACCACCGAGTTGGACAATGCCGAACTGAAAGCCAGGTGCAACAGATCTCCTTTGTCCAACAACGGACGGAAGAATTCCTTGTAGGCTTCAACGTTTATCAGCGAGGTGGTCGGCTGTTTGCCCGCCGCCAATTGATTGTAGAATAACGCCAACCCGTTTCCCTCTCTCATATCGTCGGGATAGTCTACGCCGTCCAACGTGTAGGCATAAGCTATTGCGGGTATTTGTCTCTTTGTAAGATATCTCAGATCCAGATCTACCGTCGATTCGCAACTTATCGTATACATTTCCTTCTCCTGCATATTTTTGTTATCGTTTGTGGCGCCAAGCTGCCGCATTGCGCGGAGCGTTGCCCTTGTATATGGTTCGCTTTTATTATATCTTATCCCGTAAAAAAATCTCCCTACTGTTCATCTTTTAATATCTACAAACCGAAAATCCGACAGTAGAGTCGATTTTTGTCAACTCTACTCACAGTAGAGCTTTTGATTTTGATACCCTTACACAGTTGTCAACGTCAAACGTATGTGGTATAATAACTTTTATGGACGAATTAAAACAAACAATCGCAGCCAATCTTGCGGCTTATCGCAAACAGGCGCATCTCACTCAACAGCAGCTTGCGGACAAGATAAATTACTCTGACAAGGCCGTCAGCAAGTGGGAGCGCGCAGAGGGCGTCCCCGACATAATCGTACTCAAAACGCTTGCGGATCTGTACGGCATCACCGTTAACGATTTTTTGGCGGATCACCCAGACAAACCGAAGAAACTCCGTCTCAAAGATTTCTGGGCGAAGCGTTGGCTTATCACGTTGCTGAGCGCCGGCTTGGTGTTCCTTGTCGCGACGATAGTCACAGCCGTGTGGTGGATGGTAGTTCCCACGGACGGCAGAACGGTAGCCAAGTACGCCTATCTGTCCGCTATCCCCATAGCGTTGATAGTGACGTTGGTGTTCAGTTGCCTTTGGGGCAAGCTGTGGATGCGTTGCATAGTGGTCTCCGCGCTCATATGGACGCTTTGTCTGCTGTTGCATCTCGTCATCGATATATTTGCCGACTACGCCTGGTTGATATACATCATAGGCGCGGCGTTTCAGGTGTTGGTCATTTTGTGGTTTATCCTCGCTTATTTTCTCAAACGAGGCAAACAGAATAAATGACCGGTTAAAACCTTTTCGGCAAAGTCCGAGGCAGAATATTTCGGCGCGATCCCGTCTTGCCGGACGGGGTCGCAGTTTATTTGACGGCGTTCGGGCAATGTTGTGAAAAAAGCGATTTCGTAGATGGAGGTTAATGTATGTTGGAAGTGGTGGCAGCGTTGATTTGGCGCCGGGATAAATTTTTGATTTGTCAGCGTCCCGTCGGCAAGAAACGTCCCTTGCTGTGGGAGTTTGTCGGCGGCAAGCAGGAACAGGGCGAGACGTTGAAAGACGCGCTCAAACGCGAGTGCCGCGAAGAACTTGCCATCGACGTTGACGTCGGCGATGTTTTTTGCGAGGTAACTCATACTTATCCCGATGTAACGGTACATCTTACGCTGTTCAACGCGACAACGGAGGACGTCCCGCAAATGTTGGAACATAACGATATCCGTTGGATATCCCCCGCCGAGATAGACGATTTTGAATTTTGTCCCGCCGACTATGAAATTCTCGATTTGATCAAGCGCAAGCAGCGCTGATTTCGCGCGCGGGATCGCTTGCGGCGAGTTTCCTTTGCATTGATAAAAAATGACAACAAAAAAGGACAGGGCTTCGGCGGCGCTGTCCTTTGCGTTAAGTTTGGTTATATTTCGTCCTGTATCTTGCCTACCTTTATCAGGTTGGTGCCGGCGCCCGTGCCGAGGGGGACGCCTGCGGTTATCACTATATTGTCGCCGGGTTCGGCAAGCCCGAGCCGACGTACCGCCTCCTCGGCGTTGATGAACATATCGTCGGTGTTGTCGAATGTCTGGCAAATGGTGGGTATCACGCCCCAGCTTGTGGACAGTTGGTGATACACTCTGTCGTTGTTTGCCATTGCGACGATTACCGCGCCGGGGCGGAAACGGCTTACCATTCTCGCAGAGACGCCGCTCTCCGTATAGACGACTATCGCCTTTGCGTTGATGTCGAAAGCGGTATTTACGGCGGCGTGGCTGATGGCGTCTGTGTTGTCCATCAGCGATATCGGGTACGACCGATACATAGCGTTGTAATCGACGTTGCGTTCCGCCTCTTCGGCGATACGCGCCATGGTGGCGATAGTGTTGGGGGGATTGATACCGACGGCGCTTTCCGCGGACAGCATCACGCAGCTGCTTCCGTCATAGACGGCGTTGGCGACGTCCACTATCTCCGCGCGAGTGGGGCGCAGTTTCGTTACCATACTTTCCAACATTTCCGTCGCGGTAATGACGAATTTGCCCTTCATTCTGCTTCGGGTGATAAGCATTTTTTGTATGGCGGGCAATTTTTCATAGGGCAGTTCCACGCCGAGATCGCCTCGAGCGACCATTATGCCGTCCGATTCTTTGATAATCTCGTCTATGTTGTTTACGCCGCTTTGACTTTCGATCTTGGATATTATGCACACGTCTTTGGCGCCGTGAGACAGCAAGTATTCGCGTATTTCTCTTACGCTTTCCGCGTCCTGCACGAAGCTCGCCGCATACAGTTCGGCGTTGTTTTTGATGCCGAAGTCCAGATCTTTTTTGTCCTGTTCCGAGAGGAAGGGCATATTTATCTTGATGTTCGGCACAAACAGCCCCTTGCGATTGGACAGCGTCCCGCTGTTTTGCGCGACGGTCTTGATGGTTTCGCCTTCTATTGCCGTTATTTTGAACGCAAGCAACCCGTCGTTAAGCAGTATCTGACAGCCCGTCGCAACGTCTTTGTACAGATCTTTGTATGTTATGGAGACCTTCGTTTCATCTCCTTCGCTGCCGTCGTTCACGAAGTCGAAGGGCATACCCTCGACCACCTCTATTTGCCCTTCTTTGAAAGTTCCTATACGGATCTCGGGACCTTTGGTGTCGATCATTATCGGTATGGGCAATCCCAGGCTTCTGCGCACCTTTTTGACGGTGTCTATCTTAGCCTGATGTTCCTCGTACAAGCCGTGACTCATATTGATACGGGCAACGTTCATCCCCGCCAAAGCCATTTTTTTGATTTGGTCGTATGTGCTGCTGGCAGGACCAAGGGTACACACAATTTTTGTCTTTCTCATATATACCTCCGTTTTGCATTTCAGACATTATTCCAAGAACGCCATATTATGCATTATAATCAGTATAATACAATTGTCAATTTTTGTAAATAAACTTTTCCGATTTATACTATTCTTTCTCGTCGGCGATAAGTGCATTTTACAATTGACAACATTTATTTTCAATGAGATAATATTGGTGGATTCGACTATCGGCAACAGAGGAGATTGTATGAACAGATATTTTAACGTGTCGGCAGAGGTTAAGAGCGCATTGGAGAAGAATATACCCGTAGTGGCGTTGGAATCGACCATCATTTGCCACGGAATGCCCTATCCGCAGAACGTGGAAACGGCGCTTGCGGTGGAGAAGATCGTCCGCGACAAGGGGTGCGTTCCCGCAACCACGGCGATAGTCGGCGGCGTGCTGACCGTCGGTTGCAGCAAGCGGCAGATAGAACTGCTCGGCAGACAGGGGATGTCTGTCGTCAAGGCGTCGCGCAGAGATTTGCCCGTACTGTCCGCAAAGGGTATTAACGGCGCCACGACGGTGGCGGGGACGATGTATGCCTGCAAGTTGGCGGGCGTGGACGTATTTGCCACGGGCGGCATAGGCGGCGCTCACCGCAATTCGGAGAAAACGATGGATATCTCCGCAGACCTCGACGAACTTCAACAGACCGACGTCACGGTGGTGTGCGCGGGAGCCAAGTCTATTCTGGATATAGGCTTGACGTTGGAGTGTCTCGAAACTCGCGGCGTACCCGTGATAGGATACCGCACGGACGATATGCCCGCGTTCTACACGCGCAAGAGCGGGTTCAAGGTGGATTACCGTATGGATTCCGCCGAGGAGATAGCCGCAACTATTCTCGCACGCAAGGAGTTGCAGCTGAACGGCGGAATGTTGGTGGTCAATCCCGTGCCCGAAGAGTACTCTATGGATCCCGATTATATCAACGGCAAGATATCCGAAGCCATCGCCGAGGCGGACAGACTAGGTATCGGCGGTAAAGAACTTACCCCGTTTTTGTTGGACAGTATCCGTCGGTCCACTGACGGCGAGAGTCTCGAAGCCAATATTCAGCTTGTGTACAGCAACGTGCGCCTCGCCTGCGATATAGCGTCGGCATTGTGCGCGTTGAGGAGCGGCAAATGAAATTCGGAGGCTTACAAAAATTAACCTTACTCGACTACCCCGAGAAAGTGGCTTGTACCGTATTTTGTATAGGATGTGATTTCAGATGTCCGTTTTGTCACAACAATTCGCTTGTGAACGGCGCGGGGGACGAGTGGACGCAGGATGAGATATTGACCTTTCTTATCAAGCGGCGCAACGTACTCGAAGGCGTCTGTCTGACGGGCGGCGAACCGTTGCTGTATCCCGACGTCGCTGATTTTTTGCGGCAGGTCAAGGCTATCGGCTACAAGGTAAAGTTGGACACAAACGGCAGTTTTCCGTTCAAGTTGAAGACTCTCGTCGATAGCGGCTTGGTGGATTATGTCGCAATGGACGTCAAGAATACGGCGGAGCTGTATTCCGTTACCGCGGGCGCGGCGGCGGACGTTGCGGCGATAAGGCAATCTATCGATTTTCTTCTCGAAGGCAATGTCGATTACGAATTTCGCACTACGGTAACGCGCACGTTTCACTCGGCGGAGAGTATCGCCGCGTTGGCAATGCGGTTGCGCGACGCCGACAAGTGGTATCTTCAACAATTTGTTCACGGCGACGATCTGATAGACCCTTCCGTTGAAGGGTATTCCGACGACGAATTGAGAAATCTTTGCGAAATCGCTCGAAGGTATTGCCCCAACGTCAGGTTGAGGGGGATTTGACCGAAAAAAAGTTCTGTTAGAAACGGTGTGGTATAGAATAAACAAAATACAAAAGCCGACTTCTATATTAAAGCGGAAATTGCGCGCGCGATGCGCGTGTCGCGCATAGTAGCGAGAATAGCGAAAATTCCGTTGCAAGCGGCAACCTGCGCGGGGCTTGCAGCCCTTGTAGTCATCAAACCCCTCAGTCTCACTTCGTTCGACAGCTCCCCTTGCTCATCAAGTGGAGCCTTATTGTCACTGTTGTAGATTTTGTCCCTGCGGACAGGAGTGGGCGGTGGGTGTGGCGCGTAAAACCAATCATCACGGTGTGGTGTTGTTCACAATGAGTGTAATGAGGATCAATCTCATATCATATTACAAAAGCCTCCCTTTCTGCCCCTTTGAGGGGCATAAGGGGAGGAGGACCACCGTTAGGTGGTGGAAGGGTTTGACAGGGCGAGTTTACTAAACTCCCCTACCTCAACTTTGCGCCGTGCGCAAAACTTCACTGTGCATAAGCACAACTTCACTTGCACAAAGTGCAAACTTCACCTTCTTCCCGTCAGTCCCTTCCACCTCGTCATAGCTGTCGCTTGGTAGCACCAACCGCATATATGCGCTTGGTACCGCTACCGCTCCGCTATTCCTCTCCCGCGCAGTGACATTCACACTGCGCGGGTCCCCTTTCGCGGTCCCTATGCTGCGGACGTGCCTTAGAAATAGCACGTCCTTGCACTCAGGGCGGGCAACTCCACACTGTGGAGATTGCCTTGTTCGCCCTTCGTCCTTAGGCGCAATATATCTTTATTTTACGATACAGCCTATGCGCGCCGAAGGGACGGCTTTATATGTGCAGTTTTCGACCTTGTCCCTGCGGACAGGAGTGGGCGGTCGGGGACCTTGTAATAAAAAGAGGTCCCCGTCAAGTCGACAAAGGAGACTTGATGGGGAGAGGAGCAGCCGCGACGACAGCGAGTATGTCCCCTGCAAAATAATCTGCAACGAGGGTACATCGTGCCCGAAGCGAAGCCTTTTTGCAGGGTATACACGGTCGACTAAGTTTTAATAACACCTCGACCTTGTAACACCACGAGCGAGGGTATTCGGTGCAAAATAATCTGCAACGAGGGCACATCGTGCCCGAAGCGAAGCCTTTTTGCAGGGTATACACGGTCGACTAAGTTTTAATAACACCTTGACCTTGTAACACCACGAGCGAGGGTATTCGGTGCAAAATAATCTGCAACGAGGGCACATCGTGCCCGAAGCGAAGCCTTTTTGCAGGGTATACACGGTCGACTAAGTTTTAATAACACCTTGACCTTGTAACACCACGAGCGAGGGTATTCGGTGCAAAATAATCTGCAACGAGGGCACATCGTGCCCGAAGCGAAGC
>CANQNJ010000029.1 GCA_947625185.1 uncultured Clostridia bacterium | reverse complement strand
ATCCGAGAGTTTTTGTCATCGCTTGAAAGCACAATTCTAAAAATTTTGTTTTTGTTCCCTATGGGAAGTGCGCTTTGTCCTCGCTTTTTGTATAAAAATGACCGACCTGACTCGTTTCGAATCAGGTCGGTCGTGGTGCTGGTTATCGGACTTGAACCGATATGGTATTGCTACCGAGGGATTTTAAGTCCCTTGCGTCTGCCGATTTCGCCAAACCAGCAAATATTTCAACTGCGAAGCCGCTCGGCTTCGCAGTCATATTTGGAGGCACCACCCAGACTCGGACTGGGGGTGGAGCTTTTGCAGAGCTCTGCCTTACCACTTGGCTATGGTGCCGTCAACCTTATATATTCTATCAAACAAATTGGAAAAAATCAACCTTTTACGAGTAATTTGTTGACTATATTATTGCAATAGGCTGCGAGACGGCATTGTCTCGGAGAAGATTGATTTAACGCGCATATTGTGGTATACTTTACTTGACGCGATAGTGGAGTTATCTTATGAATTTTTTCAAAAATTTGTACTGCCGTACATATCAATTTTTTTGTTATATCGCAATTCCGTTTTTGCCGTATCGCACTCCGACTTTGTTGAGGAATTACAACGAACTGTGCGACGCTCTCAAAGCTGCCGATAAGCGTCGCGTGTTGATTGTCACCGACGAAGTTTTGCATAATATCGGCATTTGCGACAAGCTTATTGCCGCATTGGCGGACAACGAATTGGATTATGTTATTTACGACGGCACGGTCGCCAATCCTACGACCGCCAACGTTGCGGAAGCGGTAAAGCTGTACAAGGCAAATCAATGCGATTGTATCGTGGCGATAGGCGGCGGCTCGGCGATGGATTGCGCAAAAGCGGCGGGTGCGTGTATTGCTCGTCCCGACAAAACGCCGAGCGAAATGCGGGGGTTGATGAAAGTACGCAGAAGGATCCCCTTGCTTGCGGCTATCCCGACAACGGCGGGGACGGGCAGCGAGACTACCGTCGCCGCGGTAATAACGGACAGCGATACTCGTTGTAAATACGCCATCAACGATTTTTCGCTCATACCGACATACGCGCTGTTGGACAACTCCCTTACTTTGGGACTTCCGCCAAACGTTACCGCGATGACGGGTATGGACGCGCTGACACACGCGATAGAAGCATATATAGGGCGCAGTACCACGCGAGAGACCCGTCGCAATGCTTTGTGGGCGATCGGTATTATTTTCGACAATCTTTACGAGGTTTATTGCAACGGGCGCAACGAAACGGCTCGGGACGATATGTTGTTCGCGGCTTATCTTGCGGGACTCGCCTTTACCAAGAGTTACGTCGGATACGTTCACGCCGTCGCTCACGCCTTGGGCGGCAAATACAACGTCGCGCACGGGCTTGCCAATGCGGTGATTTTGCCTCGCGTTTTGGATATGTACGGAAAATCCGTGCATAAAAAGCTGTGGAAGATAGGCGTAGAAACGGGTTTGTTTGCAAAATCCACTTCAAAAGAGGTCGGTGCAAAATTGCTCATCGACAAAATAAACAATCTCAACTCCGCAATGAATATCGGTCCGACGCTCGATTGCATTTCGGAAAAAGATATCCCGACCTTGGCAAAAACCGCCGAGCGCGAGGCAAATCCGTTGTATCCCGTTCCGCGGCTGTTTACGGCAAAAGACTTGGAGCGGCTGTTGCGAGAGACAGGCGGATTGCAGTAAACAATGTTTTCAAGCCAAAAGAAATCCCCGCGTTTTTCGGCGCGGGGATCGTTTTACGATCAGTGTTGATTGCAGATATTTACGTCGGCTTTGTCGCGGGCGGGTAATTCGTCGGCAACGGCGTTTGCTCCGTGCTCTTCCGACGGAAAATTAAGCTTTTTGAAAAGTACTGCAAAGCATATAAAGTGTACCAATGCCGTAAGAAACCAACTTATCGGATAGCTTATGGCAAGCCAGGTTATGTTGTGGAAGTAATCGAGCGGAAAGATGAGGAATATCCAAAGCAATCGAAATCCGCAAGCTCCGCAAGTGGATATTATCGTCGGCAAGACGGAATATCCGATTGCCCGCAGAGCGTAAGCAAAACTGTCCATAAGTCCGCACAAAAAGTAAGTCCCCACGGTGATGTATATGCGTTGCAGCGCAAACTCTATTCCCTCGGCATTGGGGACATAGAAGCTTAACAGCGGCCGCGCAAATATCAAAACGATTGATCCCGGTATCACCCAAGCGAGCGCGACGAGCATCAGCGTTCTCAATATCACCCGACGAATATTCGCTTTGTTTTTTGCACCGTAATTGGCAGATCCGAATGTGACTATCCCTTGTGCGCAGCTGTTCATAGCAGTTTGTACAAATCCTTCCAGACTTGCCGCCGCGCCGTTGCCGTCTACCGCGGCAGGACCCAAAGTGGTGCTGAGATCGTTTACGCTCGTCTGTATCATTACGTTGGATATGCTGAACAGCGCACTTTGCAGTCCGGCGGGCAAGCCGAGCCGCGTGATAGCCAAAGCCTCTTTTCTGTAAAAACGCAATTTCTTAAAGCGGAATTCAAAGAAGTTGTTCTTTTTGAATCGCATATAGGCAAGGACTGACAGCGCCGCCAATAGCTGAGACGCGGCTGTTGCGATAGCAACGCCTGCGACGTCCATTTTGCAGACTATCACAAGCAACAGGTTGAGGCAGACGTTGAATATTCCCGACGCCGTAAGAAAGTAAAACGGACGTTGAGTATCTCCTACCGCGCGCAGCAATGCCGCGCAGAAGTTGTATATCATCGAGAACGGAACGCCGATAAAGTATATCGCCAGATATTGTGTGGATAAGTCGATAATTTCTTCGTTGGTACCCATCCACTGCAAAAAGAACCGAGAACAAGTCGCTCCGAATATCCCGACGATTACGCCCATGATCGTAGAGAGTATTATCGAGGTGTAAGCGACGCGTTGCCCTTGCTCTTTATCGTTCTGCCCGTAACAGCGCGACATAAGTATGTTTGCGCCTATCGATAAACCGAGAAACAGGTTGACGATCAAGTTTATCAAGGCATTGGTGGAGGAAATTGCCCCGACCGAATGTTCCGAGCCGAAGTAGCGGCATACGATGAGATCGCTTGCCGTAAAAAGCAATTGGAGTATGCCCGACAGCATCAACGGCGATACGAATTTGATCAGATTTTTGACCATTCCCTTATCGGAGGTCATATCTATATTTGTCTTTATCATATCTATTCCAAACCTCACAAATTATAGCACCGAGTTTACGTTAAAGCAACTAAACCGCATATGTATTTGTAAATAATTGTAAATTTTTGTAAGTTTCTTTTTGCGGTGGATAGGGACAATAATCCAAGGTTTACATTCGAGTTCATATGTCTGTGATCGATTGTGCATCGCAATAGCGGAGCGGCGCATTACGTCGGGAAAAGGTTCGCTGTTTTATGTGATAATTGGCTTTTGACAGTAGCTGCAATATATTCTTATGCAGAGAAAAATTTGTTGTATCTTGAATTTTAGGTATTGACATCTCTGATTTTACGGAAAACGGATAATACTATGACACAAATAGTATTATTTTTCGGTTGCTTTTAAACGAATTATCTTAAAATATTTTTTATAAAACGCATTGACGACGCTTTATTTATAATGTAAAATAATAAAGAATGAAATAAGGAGGCGCAAATATGAACTCAAAGGTATATTTTACCAAAGAAATTACATCCGACGGTCTTTTGAAAATATACAAGGCGTTGGGTGTAGAACTCAAAGGAAAAGTGGCGGTAAAAATTTCCACAGGCGAACCCGGCGGACACAACTTTCTTCAACCGAAATTGATCAAGCCGCTTGTTAACAGTCTGAATGGTACGATAGTAGAGTGCTGTACCGCATACGGCGGCAAACGCTGCAATCCCAAGGATCATTGGCAAACAATCAAAGATCACGGTTTTGCGGATATTGCGCCCTGCGATATAATGGACGAAGAGGGCGAGATGCAGATCCCCATAGGCGGCGGAAAGCATATGGACGGTTACAACATAGTGGGAAGTCACTTAAAAAATTACGACAGTATGCTTATGCTCAGCCATTTCAAGGGACATATGATGGGCGGCTTCGGCGGCGCTCTCAAAAATATGTCCATAGGCGTGGCGTCCTCTTGCGGCAAGGCGTGGATTCACACGGTCGGCCGCACCAAGGATCCCGACAAGCTGTGGGATCTTGTAGAGGATCAGGACGGATTCCTCGAATCTATGGCGGAGGCGTGCAAAGCGGTGATGGACTATATGGGCAGAGAAAACATTGTGTATATCAATGTTGCCAATCGCCTTTCCGTTGACTGCGATTGCGACAGCAATCCGCACGAACCCGAAATGGGCGATATCGGCATTTTCGCTTCGTTGGATCCCGTAGCTATCGATCAATGCTGTTATGACGCCGTAGTCAATTCTCCCGATCCCGGCAAAGCGTCGCTTATAGAGCGTATGAACAGCCGTCACGGAATCCACACGGTGGAATGGGCGCACGAGATCGGACTCGGCAACCGCCAATACGAACTTATCGATATCGACTGATCGCAATAAGAATAGTTGCGCTCAATCGTCGCCGATATTACGGACATTTGTCAAATACAGTTTGTTTGCAACCAAGGTGTTGCTTTGCTTGTCCTATGCAAATGACGGCGCTTTCGACAAATTCTCCATAGATTTTTTTGCGTCGTTGTTATCGGCAAAATACATTCAAAACCCTGTTTGACGTACCCCCTCGAATGTTCGAGGGGGTTTGCGTTGATTCAATAGTCGGTAACGGCTGTGCAGGCGTCGTAAACATGCTTTTATGTCGCTATGCAGCAAGAACTTTATTATATGATAAGTAATAAACTTTTTGCGCGATTATCGCAAATCCGCTTTATGTATTCGCGGGATAAAGCCTCTTTTCTGTCGATAAAAGCGGAGGGGATATGCTCCGAAAAACCGTGCAAATTTCGCCGCGTTCGGATAAATCGCCGATCGTCACCCTTGCAACATCTTTTTGACAAATTTGCCCGATATTTCTCGGTGTTTTTCTATATTATAGCTTTTTTACTATTTTGAATTAACTCAATCGGAACCTTTGACTTATACAAAAATTTAAAAAAAAAATTCCGATATAATTATTTGACGTCAGACGCCGATTTCAAATATTTTTCTATAATGTATAGTCAACGAATTTGCGCCGTAAAGAATTGCATTGCGACCTTTTTTTTGATATACTAATAATCAATGTGGCGTCGGGCACGCAGCTCGGCGCAGTAGTGTCGGAGGGTAAACATATGACCGATATAGAAATCGCCCGTAGTTGCAAAATCAAGCCGATAACGCATATCGCCCGTAAATTGGGCGTAGACAGATCCGATCTGGAACTGTACGGCAATTACAAAGCTAAGGTAACGCTCAAACCGAACGTCAAGCGCGACGCCAAGCTTGTGCTTGTAACGGCGATCAATCCCACTGCGGCGGGCGAGGGCAAGACAACGGTGTCTATCGGTCTTGCCGACGGACTCAATCTTATCGGCGCAAAGACTTGCCTCGCGTTGAGAGAGCCGTCGCTCGGACCCGTTTTCGGCATTAAGGGCGGCGCAACGGGCGGCGGATATTCGCAGATAGTGCCAATGGAGGATATAAATCTGCATTTTACGGGCGATTTTCACGCGATAACAGCCGCCGACAATTTGTTGTGCGCGATGATCGACAACAGCATCTTTCAGGGAAACCCGCTTGATATAGATCCCGACAGGATAGTATTCAACCGTACGCTTGACGTAAACGATCGTGCTTTGCGCGGCGTTGCGGTAAATCACGGAGTCAAGGACGCTGCGGAACACAACGAAAAATTCAACATAACCGCCGCTTGCGAGGTGATGGCGATACTGTCCTTGGCAAACGACATCGACGATCTGAAACGTCGTCTCGGCAAGATTCTCGTCGCATACACCCGCAGCGGACGTCACGTATTTGCTTGCGATCTGAAAGCGGAGAACGCGATGGCTATTTTGCTCAAAGACGCTTTAAAACCGAATTTGGTGCAAACTTTGGGCGGCACGCCCGCCTTTGTGCATTGCGGACCTTTTGCCAATATAGCACACGGGTGCAACAGCGTTCAAGCCACTAAACTCGCTATGACCTATGCCGACTACACCGTGACGGAGGCGGGATTCGGCGCGGATCTCGGCGCGGAGAAATTTCTTGACGTCAAGTGCCGCGTATCCGGTCTGAGACCCAATGCCGTTGTGATAGTTGCAACCGTCCGCGCGTTGAAATTGCACGGCGGTGCGGATAAAAACTCCTTGAAGGACGAGAATACGGAAGCGTTGAGAAAGGGCATTTGCAATCTTGTGCGTCACGTCAACAATATCAAGAACGTGTACCGCCTGCCGACGGTTGTTGCAGTCAATCGTTTTGTCTCGGATACCGACAACGAAGTGAATATCGTCCGTCAAGCTGTAAACGAACTCGGCGTAAGCGCCGTTGTTTGCGACGTGTGGGGCAAGGGCGGCAGAGGCGCCGAAGAGTTGGCTCGCAAGGTAGTGGAGCTTTGCGATTGCGACAACGGTTCTTTCCGTTATGCTTATGACGACGGAGATCCCGTCGAGGACAAAATCCGTAAGATCGCAACCAAAATTTACGGCGCAAGCGATATAGAATTGTCGGATAAGGCGAAGTCAAGTCTCAAAGCGCTTGCCGATGTTACGGATATCGACCGATTGCCCGTGGTCATTGCCAAGACTCAATATAGTTTCAGCGACGACGCCAAGCTGCTCGGTGCGCCGACGGATTTCGTATTGCACATTCGCGATGTGGAGTATCGCGGCGGTGCGGGATTTCTCGTGGCGTTGGCGGGCAATATGCTTTTGATGCCGGGGTTGTCGGCGACTCCCAATGCCGTCAATATGTCGATAGACTCCGACGGCAAGATCGAGGGGCTGTATTGATACGCGGCGACAACGATATGATCTGACGGATATTCCGATGTGATTTAACGAAATCAAATCTACCTAAGAAAACAAATCGAGGGATAACATATGCCTAAACTTTATTTCAAATACGGAACTATGGCAAGCAGCAAATCGGCGCAAGCGCTCATGTGCAAGTTCAATTACGAACAGAAGGGAATGCGTGTTTTACTCGTAAAGCCCGCTCTCGACACACGCGACGACAGGGAGGAGCGTATGGTTCGTTCGCGTATAGGTCTTACCGCCAAGTGTCATGTAATATCTCACGAAGAAAGTTTTGAAGATCTGTTTGCGCGTGAAAACAACGTCGCGCCTATTGACATTATCATTGTAGACGAGGCGCAGTTTTGCACGACGGAGCAAATCGATCAATTGAAAGAACTTTCCGAGCGCGTCAGCGTGTTATGTTACGGCTTGTTGTTGGATTTTACCTGTCATCTTTTCGAGGGGAGCAAGCGGCTCGTTGAACTCGCCGATTCTTTGCAGGAGATCAAGTCCGTGTGCCGTTGCGGCAGAAAATCATCCGTAAACGCTCGGTTCGTAAACGGTAAATGCGTTGACGACGGACCGACTATATTGATAGGCGGAGACGAAGCATACGAAAGTATGTGTTACCATTGTTGGAAAAAGGAACTTGCCAAGGGCAAAACTTCCGAATAATAAATGAAAGGCTTGCTGTGTTGCAAGCCTTTTGCAATATTTGCAGGAGGATTTGCCGACATTCTAATTGTCGTTCCAAAAGCGACATTTTGTAAAAATTGCTTGGAAGTATGTTGAGACGACCAGTCCCGTATATATCGGAAAGGACGTTATCGGAAATATATGTCGGAACCAAGTCGGCAGAGCTGTTGACGGGGCGAGAGGTCCCGTCGTAGGAAGCGCACAAAAGGTAGATTTCAGTTCGGACAAAATCAAAAAAAATTGCCGTTACATAAAAAAATATTTTAAACTAATATAAAGCCGTCGGCAGAGCCGACGGTTGTTTACTTTTGAGGTTTATATACGCAGCCTTCGATAGCGGTCGAGCAGGTCTTGGACCAATTTTTGAGGAAGAAATTTCCGTAATTTCCGCTTGTCGCCTCGTGCTGACGGTAGCGCATATTCAGATCTTTGGCTTTTATATCCATAGAGATTTTGCCCTTGGCGAGGCTTATCTCTATCTCGTCGCCGTCTTGCAGCACGCTGAACAGGTTTTGTTCGCCCGTTTCCGGGGTGACGTGTCCCACGACAAAGCCGTTGTAGAAGTCCGCAATTCGTCCGTCGGTTACGACGGCAACCTTTTGTTCGAGGTCGTAGCCTTTGAGCAAAGCAAGCGACACATATATCTCCCGCATACCGGGACCGCTGTGCGGACCTTCGCCGCGGATAATCATAACGTCGCCCGCCTTTATCTCGCGGTGCAGAAGAGCGTCAATTGCCATTTCTTCGTTTTGATACACTTTGGCGGGTCCGACAAAAACGTTGCCTTTGCCTCCGCAATGAACGAAAGCGCCGTTTTCCGCAACGTTGCCGTAAATGATGCGCAGTTTGGACGGGGCGGCCTTTTTATCTGCGCTGCGTATAACGGCGGGATCGGCTGCCGTAACGTCGGATAACGTTTCGGACAGAGTTACTCCGTCAAAAATATTGGCTTTTCCGTCAATCAGTTCTGCGTCGAGCAACTGTTTAAGCATCGCGTATACGCCGCCCGCTTGATGAAATTGCGGCATAATGGGACGGTTAGCGTCGGCGGCGGCAAGAAGCAGCGGAGTGGATTTCGCTATGTCTCCTATCGTTTTGAAATTTGTATTTCTGATGCCGACCTCGCGTGCTATCGCGATCAGGTTGAGCATAGTAGTGGAGCTGCCGCCGCAAGCGATGTCAAGCGCGACTATATTGTTCATCGACGTCTGAGTAAGCGCGCGACGCGGCGACCATTTTGCGTTGGCGAGTTTTACCGCCAATTTTCCCGTTTCGTATGCTATCCGTTTGCGTTCGGGCGAGGCGGCGGGCGCAGTGCCGTTGCCCCGTACAGCCAGACCGATAGCTTCGAGCAGACAGTTGAAGCTGTTTGCGCCGTATCTTTCGCAGTCGGTGCCGAGAGTGATCGGAAGATTGCATTCCAGATATTTTATCGTCTCGTAAGAGGTGCGCCCCGTCTTTATACGGGCGATGTTTTCATAGAAATTTACAAATCCGAATTGCCTTTTTCCGTCGGAAAAGGGCGCCATTGTACCCTGACACACAAACGCGCAAGGCATATTGAGGCGGATAGCGCCGAGCAACATTCCGCAAACGACATTCGGCTCGCTTGCCACAAAGACAACCCCGTCGAAAAATTCGTGCGAACACAGCAATTCGACGGAATTTGCCGTCAAATCGCGCGAAGGCAAGTCGTATTTGGTGGACGGCGTGCCGTGCATGGCGGTGCAGTCGATAGAGGAAACATACGCGATTTTGGCGTTCGCTTGGGATGCGATTACTCCCTCTTTGACTCTTTGACACAGCGTATCGAGGTCGCCGTTGGCAGCCGTAAGCTCGTTTTGTGCGCAAATTATCCCTATCAACGGTTTGTTAAGGTCAATTTCAACGTAATTTGCCAATGTTTTTTGCGGCAGTTTATCCAATTGCTCAATAAATTCTCGTAGCATCTTTTACCTCACAAATATTTTACCGCTTTATATGTCGATTGTCAAATACAACCGCCCGCTCTTTTTATTTTTTTGACCGAAGCTGTGCCGCGTGACTTTGCATTGAAAGCAATTTGCTGTCAGTAAACGTAACCTCTGCCGTGCGCTTTCTTGTAACTTTCGCGCGTTGAATAATCGGCTCGTCTTTGGCTCAAAATAACAAAAAATAAGGTGGGATAAATATGAGCAAGAAAGTCATTATTTGCGGCGTCGACACATCGTCTCTGCCCAAACTTACGCAAAAGGAATCCAACGAATTGCTGTCGGCGATAGCCGACGGCGACAAAGCCGCGCGCAACTACTTTATCAATTGCAATCTGCGCCTGGTGCTGTCCATCGTTCAGCGGTACAGCTATCGCGTGGACAACCCCGACGATTTGTTCCAGATAGGTTGCGTCGGTTTGATCAAAGCCGTAGACAACTTCAAAGTGGATGTGGGCGTATGTTTCTCGACGTATGCCGTTCCGATGATAATAGGCGAAATACGCCGTTTTTTGCGCGAAGGGTCTATTCGTGTGAGCCGCGGAATACGCGACGTCGCATATCAGGCATTGCAGACCCGCGAAAAGATAGAGAGCGAAAGCGCCTACGAAGCGTCTATCGGACAGATTGCGGACGAAATGCATCTGCCCGTATACAAAGTGTTGTATTGTCTTGACGCCATCTCCGAACCGATTTCTTTGTCGGAAGCGGTGTATTCCGACGAGGAGGACAGTCTGACGCTGCAAGACCATATTTCCGACAGCAAGTGTTCCGAGAATATCTGGGCGGAAAACGTAACGCTGTTCGACGCATTGAATACTCTCGACGACAAAGAGCGCAATATCCTTCTTAAACGTTATTTCGAGGGAAAGACTCAAATGGAAGTTTCCAAGGAAGTCGGACTCAGTCAGGCGCAGGTATCGCGGTTGGAGAAGAACGCGATGAACCGCTTGCGCACGGAAATGGCGTAACGACCCTGCTTGTCCGTTTTTGCAAAAAAGCGTAATTTGTTGATTTGTTTTACGCTATACTAAAAACGGAGCAGGTTATGGAAATAAGTTACAGCGAACTCAGAGCAAAAGAAGTCGTCAATTTGCAAAACGGCGCGCGCATGGGCAAAATAATCGATATGATCATCGACAGTAACGGCAAGAACGTCCTCGGGATCGTCGTCCCCGGTATGAAAAAATTGTTTAAGCCGGGCGAGGATATTTTTGTGCCGTGGTGCAACATATCCAAGATAGGCAACGACGTTATTCTCGTATCGTTGGACGTCGCGTCTTTGACGGGCGTCACTCGCAGTGCGGAGATGAATCTCGAAGGAATTTCAGACAACAAGAACGATGATTACCTGTAATTTTTAACTCAATATTGCCGAGTTTTTCTTTTCTGCATAATACTATGTGACACATAGTAATTAAAATTGAGATGTAAAATCCGATTTTCGGCATTAAAATACAACGCTGTGATTGTAAAAACAAGCCATAAAGGTGAAAATGCCCCTTTTATCGACGGTACGCTCGAAAACAGAGCCGCCGTCGACCCGGGGGTGGGGCGGATTTTAATATTTATAATCAAATATTTGCTTTTTTTCCGTATATTTGATATAATCATTTTATGCTTAGGGAAATTCCTGTAAATAACAGACAACGTCTTTCCGATTTGATTGGAGACAATACCGAATTGGGGTATTACCGTATCAATAAGATAATCAAGTCCAAAAGCGTCAAGATCAACGGCGTTCGCGTCGGAACAGACGTCGAAGTCAACGAGGGAGATACCGTATACGTTTACCTTCCCGACAGAGAAAAAGACAGCATCGAGGTAGTCTATCGCGACGACAATATTCTCGTCGTCAACAAAAATGCCGGCATAGAAGTGCAAGGGACGGGATCTCTTACGGAGCAGATCAACAATATCCTTACCGACGAGGTGGCTGTGCCCGTTCACCGTCTCGACCGAAACACGATGGGATTGGTCGTATTCGCGTTGAATAAGGTCGCAGAAAAGGAGTTGCTTGCTTCCTTCAAGGACCGCGACATAGACAAGACCTATAATTGCATTGTCGTAGGCACACCGTCCAAACCCAACGCCACGTTAAAGGCGTTTCTGTTCAAAGACGCAAAAAAAAGCCTGGTCTACATTTCCGACGAGCAGAAAAAGGGTTATCTCCCCATAGAAACGCGGTACAGCCTTGTCAAAAAGCTCGGCGAGTTGTCTCTTCTCGAAGTCAAGCCCGTCACGGGCAGGACGCACCAGATACGCGCGCAGCTTGCATACATAAAGTTGCCTATTTTGGGGGATGGTAAATACGGTATCAACAAAATCAATCGCAAATACCGCGTCAAGACGCAGTTGCTGTGTTGCACGAAAGTGACTTTTCACTTCCAACAGGGTACGTTGAAGTATCTTGACGGCAAGAGCGTCGTACTTAATATAGATTTAACGCAGTACTACAAGAAGTAAAATGAGGTAGTTTATGAAGAAAATATTGGTTGTTCTGATGATCGTAATGATGTTGGCAACGCTTTGCGCTTGCAATTACGTTCCATCTACAAGATTTTTGTCCAAGGCGCAAGTCAATGCAATTGCCGGAAACTTTGACGATCCGCAAGCGGAAATGACGCTCAATTATACGTCCAACGGCGAGAACGTCGAAGTGAAGATAACTTACAATTTGCTGCTTACCAAGACGCCGCTTGCCGCAATACGTTTTATTCAGCTGACGAACGAAGGTTTCTACGACGACACGGTAGTTGACTATTACAACAGCACCAATCATTATTGGACATTGGGCAGATATCGCTACGAAGAGAGCAAGATCCAGACGCAGGGCAAGATGGTGTATCTCCAAAATCCCTGCGACAAAACGTTCAAAGGAGAATTTGAAAGCAACGGATACGGCATGCCGAAGGGCGGATACGCCAAGTTCAGAATCTTATCCTTGGCAATGTACTATGAACCCTGGACGGAGACGGACAATACTTTCGATACCGCCAACGGACATCTGATAATGTCCGCGGCTAACGAATCGTCCAATGCAAGCACGCTAAATTCCGCCAACTATGCGGTATTTGCCGAAATGGATTCCATTTCCGTCAGACGTACGACCGACGGAGAATTTCAGACCTTTGGCAAGGTTCCGTCCGATATTCTCAGTCAGTTGACAGGTTTCACATCTCGTACGTCTCGGGACGTATACGACGACGATTCCGAGGCAAACAAGACTTCCGTATCGTTGATGACTACTGTCGTCAAGATCCACGTCAAGATGTTAGGCGATTACGATTGGTCCAAGCTGCCCCGCGTAGGAAGATAATCCCGAAACAGATAAGGCAGCCGCGGTTCGGTTGCCTTTTTAATTGCAATGCTCAAAATCAAAAGTTTAGACAAAAATTCATTGGCGCAACGCGTCGGGCTTAAACCCGACGACGTCATCGTTGCCTTTAACGGCGAACGCGCCTCGGATATGTTGGATGTGGCTTATTTCGACTCGCAAGCGGATTTCTCCGTAACGGTGGAGCGCCGTGGCAAGGAAATTGTTTTCGATGTACGCAAAGACGAAAATATCCCTATGGGGTGGGAATTTTATGACGAAAGCTACATTGAGCCGCGATGGTGCGCCAATAAATGCGTGTTTTGCTTTGTAGATCAATTACCGAAGGGTCAGAGAGCGACCCTTTATGTCAAGGACGACGATTGGCGGCTGTCCTTTGTGTCCGGCAACTTCGTTACTCTTACCAATATCTCCGACGCCGACGTGCGTCGGATAAAGGAAAAGAAGTTCTCGCCGCTGTATGTTTCCGTTCATGCCACGGACGACGCCCTGCGCCGCAAGTTGCTTGGCAATCCTCGCGCAAGAGCCATCGTTCCGTTGCTTAAAGAACTTGCCGACGGCGGAATAACGATGTATACGCAGGTGGTTATGTGCCCCGGTCTCAACGATGGCGAAGCGCTTGTGCAGACAATGCGCGATTTGTTTGCGCTATATCCCTCCGTGCAGAATGTCGCTGTTGTACCCGTCGGGCTTACAAAGTTCCGCTGCGGTTTGGCGGACATTCAACCCGTAAACAAGCAGATCGCCGCCGCGACAGTAGACGCCGTGGAGCAATTTGACGCGGAATGTTTTGCCGTTACGGGCAGTCACTTTGCTTATTGTTCTGATGAAATGTATGTTTACGCGCAACGGGAGCTGCCTCCTTACGATTATTACGGAGACTTCGAGCAGTTGGAAAACGGCGTAGGACTTATCGCGGATACAAGATATCAGTTTGATTTGGCGCTCCAAGACGCGACTGCCGCCAAGAAACAGCGTTTCACCGTTGTGACGGGAGTCGCCGCGACGCCCTATATCGAGCAGCTGTTGAACAAAGCGCGCGCCCTTTTTCCGTCGCTCTGCGTCAACGTCGTAACCGTCGCGAACAAATTTTTCGGAGAGACTGTAACCGTCGCGGGTCTTGTAGTGGGCAGGGACATTGCGGACACGCTGAAAGGTCGCGACGATGTCGGAGATACTTTGTTGTTGCCCCGCGTTATGCTCAAAGAAACGGAAGATGTATTCCTTGACGGAATGACCCTTGACGAACTCAAAAAAATTACCGGCAAAAAGATAATCGTCACAGCCGACGGTTACGAATTGTGCCGTGCCATATTGGAGTGTGATTGATGTCGAAACCTCTTGTTGCCGTCGTTGGCAAACCCAATGTGGGTAAATCCACTTTTTTCAATAAAGTATGCGGCGGACGGATATCCATAGTTTCGGATATGCCGGGCGTTACGCGTGACAGAATATATGCCGACGCCGAGTGGCTCAACAAGAAGTTCACTTTGGTGGATACGGGTGGAATACAACTGAAAAGCGACGACGTTATGTTTCGTCACATCAAGGAACAGGCTCAGATAGCCCTGGACCTCGCGGACGTCATTCTGTTCTTCTGCGATTACAAGAGCGGACTTACCGCCGAAGATTGGGACGTCGCAAGATTGTTGCGAAAGACAAGCAAGCCCGTTATATTGGTGGTCAACAAGGTGGACAATTTTCTCGAAGCGGACCTGACCGATTTCTATTCGCTCGGTTTCGGAGATTTCTTTCCCATTGCCGCCGAGCAAAAGCAAGGACTCGGTGACCTGCTGGATCACGTTATTTCGTTTTTTTCCGACGGCGAAGCGGAAGACGACGGCGAGGCTATCAAGATCGCCGTGGTGGGCAAACCCAATGCGGGCAAGTCCTCTCTCGTCAATAAGATTCTCGGGTACGACCGTACTATCGTTTCGGATATCGCAGGGACGACGCGCGACGCAATCGATACGCCTTTTACATACGACGGCAGAAAATATGTTATCATAGACACGGCGGGAATGCGCAAGAAGCGTTCGATCGAGGCGGACAGCGTGGAGCAATACAGCGTAATGCGTTCTCTCAATGCGGTACGTCGCGCCGACGTCTGTCTCATCGTAATGGACGCGAGCGTAGGTCTGTCGGAGCAGGATGTCAAGATTGCCGGTTTCATTCACGAAGAGGGCAAACCGTCGGTGGTCGTTATCAACAAATGGGATCTTATCGAAAAGGATTCTCACACGGTGGAGACCTTCAAAAAAAAGCTTTCCGCGGATCTCGCGTTTATGGATTACTTCCGCTCGATAACCGTTTCCGCGCTGACGGGACAACGCGTCAACAAACTTATGAACGAGATCGAGTACGTTTATGCCAAGTCCACATTCAGGTGTAGCACGGGGATGCTCAACGATGTTGTTACCGACGCGATACGCGCAGTGGAACCGCCCTCGCATAACGGAAGACGGGCGAAGATCAAATACGCCACTCAACCGTCCGCGCAACCCCCGACGTTCGTGTTTTTTACAAATAACGCCGATTTGGTGCATTTTTCCTATCGAAGGTATCTTGAAAATTATCTAAGACGGGCATTTGCGTTGGACGGTACGCCAATAAGATTGGTATTTCGCGACGGAAGCGATAAGGATGAATGATGTTTGATATATTTGTACGGTATTGGTGGCAATTTTTATTGCTTGCAATCGGTAGTTACCTGATAGCCAATGTTAATTTTGCGGTGCTGTTCAGCAAACTTTTCAAGAAGAGCGACGTCCGCGATTACGGTAGCGGCAATGCGGGAACTGCCAATATGTTTCGCGTATACGGATTGAGAATGGGCGCCGTCACGTTTGTTTGCGACGTGTTGAAGGGCGTTATTCCTTGTGTGCTTGCGCGATATGTCTTTTTCCGCGCTCTCGAACCTTGTCCCGACGCGACAATAACTGCGGGATATATCGCGGGACTTTTTGCCGTTATCGGACATATCTTTCCCGTATTTTTCCGTTTCAAGGGCGGCAAAGGCGTTGCAACGGCGATAGGAGTCAGCTTTACTTTGCAACCGATGTTATCCGTTTGCTTTATCCTTCCTTGCGTCATAATTTTGCTTATTTCCGACAGAACGTCCGTGATGAGTTTGTTTTTGTCTGTGGCGGAAATAGTGTGGTGCTTGGTATTCTGTTTTGTAAAGGTGGATTGGCGCGTGATGTATATCGACATAGACCTGTTTTGTTGTCTGTGCAATACCTTGATGTTTGCTTTGGTAATATTTGCACATCGCAACAACATTGTGCGCATATGCAAGGGCACCGAAAATCGCACCGGCATACGCAAAGCGCTGAGGGGCAAATCGGATAAAATAGTCAAATAATCATAAAAATTCGTCCTTTGCGGCGAATTTTTCTTTATGCAAGCTCGGTTTACGCGCGGAATATCGTCGATAACTGCGGTGCGGAACTTGCCCGATCGTATCATAATACAAGAATTTCAGACATAAACGATAGCGGTAAATATATGATAAAAGAACTCAACCAACATAAAGATATAATAAAAATCGTCGCGAGCGATCCTCTTCGATCAGAATGTGTGTATCGCAAGATTGTTTTGCACCCGATCGTTTTGAAAAATAAGCAATGTTTTCAAGCGGAAATGTTGGAAAACGCCAAAATTTTTCACCGAAATATTCCGTCGGACGAGTTGCCCGAATGGGTCTGCGCTAACGTCGAAGGCAGGTATAAGCAAATTCTCATCTCTATGCGGGATAGAGATATAACATATTTGACGTCGTCAAAAGGCAGGGTAACCCGTTTGGAAAAAGCCGTCGCCGCCAAAAATCGAATAGTCCTTTCCAACAACAGACAAAAGAACTACATTCTCAACGAGGGCGACGACGTGCCCGCAATGATCGATCTGGGCATATTTACCAAGGACCGCAAAGTCGTAGCGGGGATGTACGATAAATTTCGTCAGATCAATAGATTTGTGGAAATATTGGACGATGTTTTTAAGAATTACAGCGGCAGTCTCACGCTGTTGGATTTCGGCTGCGGCAAGTCATATCTTACTTTCATCACATATCACTATCTCACAAATATCCGTCATTTGAACGCCAAGATCATAGGTTACGACCTGAAAGCCGACGTTGTGACGCATTGCAACGAGCTTGCGGCAAAATACGGCTATGACAATTTGCGTTTCGAGGCGGCGGACGTCTCTCGCGACAAACTGTACGACGAACACATTGACGCGGTGCTGTCGCTGCACGCGTGCGATACGGCGACGGACTACGCGTTGAAATTTGCCATCGGTCACGATGTCCGATATATTTTCTCGGTGCCTTGCTGTCAACACGAAGTCAACGCTTCTATCGCAAACGGAGGCGGAGATCTCGACGTGCTTTTGAAATACGGTATCGTAAAGGAACGCGTTTCCGCATTGCTTACCGATACCATCCGCGCTATGTTGTTGGAGGATGCGGGATACAATGTGGACGTGATGGAGTTCGTCGATTTGGCTCATTCTCCGAAAAACATTATGCTCCGATGCGTCAAAACGGGCAGACCGTCAAGTAAAAATTCCGAAAAAATACGCGCTCTTGCGGAAAAATATCATTTTAATCAAACGCTTTACGATTTACTTAACAAATAAAAGGTCGTTTTCGGCGGACAGTCAAGAGAGTTCTTGACTGTCTTTTTGATTGTTGTTCTAACTCATTGCCGCGGTTCATATAATTTAGCAAACGTATTTCGGAGGCAGGTATGAACAACATCTATCAGGATATTTCGGAACGGACAAACGGCGATATCTATATCGGCGTGGTTGGACCGGTGCGCAGCGGCAAATCCACTTTTGTCACGAACTTTATGACAAAGTTGATTTTGCCCAATATTGCCGACCCCAACGAACGCACGCGCGCCACGGACGAGTTGCCGCAATCGGCAGACGGCAAGATTATTATGACAACGCAACCAAAGTTTGTTCCCAATACGGCAGTCAAGCTGTCGTTGAGCGATAAAGCGACGGCAAACGTAAGGCTCATCGACTGCGTGGGATATCTTGTTGAGGGCGCCGAGGGACATCTTGACGGCGACAAAATGCGTCTTGTAAATACGCCTTGGTCTACCGAGCCGATTCCTTTTGAAAAAGCCGCCGAGATCGGTACTCAGAAGGTCGCCACAGAACATTCTACGATAGCCGTCGTAGTAACTTGCGACGGCAGTATAGGAGAGATTCCGCGTCAGAGTTATATCCCCGCGGAAGAGCGTGTCGTGCGCGAATTGAAGAACGCGGGCAAACCTTTCGTCATCGTACTCAATTGTACGGATCCTCGTCACGAACGGGTGACGGAGCTGACTGCGGCGTTGCAGGAAAAATACGGCGTGGCGGTGGTTCCGCTTAACGTTCGTTCTGCCGATACGAGCGATTTGGAAAGCGTGCTTCAAAGTATCCTTAAAGAGTTTCCCGTTCGCAGAATTGCCGTCGATTTGCCTCTTTGGATGCGCGCTTTGGACAAGGACAACAAGTTTATCGTGGAGATAATCGAACGGATAAAGCAACGTTGCGACGACGTATGCAAGATGAAGGACAGCGACAGACTTGTTGCGGCGTTTGACGATTGCGACTTTTCCGATTCGTTATCGGTCAAGGATCTCAATATGGGCAGCGGTGTGGCGAGTTACTCTTTTCAACCGAAGTCCGATTTGTTCTTCCGCGTTCTCTCCGACGAAGCTCGTATGGAGATCACGGATGAGTTTTCGTTGATGAGCTTCGTTACCGGCGCCGCCTATGCAAAGAAACGCTTCGAATCTATGAAAGACGCGCTTGACGAAGCCGACGCAAACGGCTACGGCATCGTCTATCCCAATGCCGACAATATGACTTTGGACGAACCGCAAATGGTTAAGCAGGGCAATATCTACGGAGTGCGACTCAAAGCAACTTCGCCGAGTTATCACATAATCAGAGTGGACGTTGCTACCGAAGTGAGTCCGATGGTGGGGACAGAACAGCAAAGTCAATATCTTCTTGCCGAGTACAAGCAGAATCCCGACGCAATATGGAATACCAATATGTTCGGAAAGACTATGGCGGGGCTTGCCAAAGAAGGGCTGGAAGGCAAGTGTAGTGCAATGCCCATTGAGATCAAGCAGAAACTGACTAAAACAGTCGGTAAGATAGTAAACGAAAATCGCGGCGGATTGTTTTGCCTCCTTTTGTAGAGTTTTTATCCTCCAACAATACGCAACAAAAAACTCCGGGTTCGCTGTGCGGACTCGGAGTTTTTGTCGATTTTTATTGTATAATGTCAAAAAATGGGCTTTTATCAACTATTATTGCAGACATAGTATTGTTTATGAGGTGAAATTACGTCTCCTGATAAAGCTCTTTGAGTTTTTTGAGTATTTTATTTTCCAGACGAGACACTTGTACCTGCGAAACGCCCAATTTAAGTGCTATTTCACCCTGCGTCATATCGCGGAAGTAGCGAAGTACGACGATTTTCCGTTCGCGCGGGGTCAGTTTTTCGAGCATATCCTTCAATATCAGCTTATCAAACATTTTTTTGTCCTCATCCGTCGGCAGATGTTCGATAAGCTCTGTTTGTTTTCCGTCGCGATCGTTTGTCGTTGTCTCGTACAGAGACACGGGCAGTCGTGTTGCGTCCATTGCAAAAACCGCTTCGGTAGGTTCTATTTCAAAGTGTTTGGCGATATCTTCGATAGTGGGATTGTTGCCGTCTTTGAGTTGTTCGTCCACATAGCGCGTAATTTTTGCGGAAAGACTTTTCAGCGAGCGCGACACTTTGAGGTATCCGTCGTCTCGCATATACCGCTTTATTTCTCCCAATATCATAGGCACGGCATAGGTGGAGAAACGAACGTTGTGTTCATAGCTGAAATTTTTGATACTTTTCAGCAGTCCGATACTTGCTATCTGATACAAATCGTCATACTCTATATGCTTGCCGAGATACCGTTTGATTATGCTCTTTAATAACGGCGCGTTTTCCGTAAGCAGCGTTGTCGAGGCGCTTTCGTCGCCCTGTTGCGCCCTTGCGATAAGCGCCATTGTTTCTTCGTGGCTCAGCATAGCCGGTCACGCTACCTTTTTGACGAGTTGAACCGTTGTAAGTCCCTGTTTGGAACTTACTTTGACGCTGTCGCAAAAGGCTTGCATAACGGTAAAGCCCATACCGGAACGTTCTCCCGTGGACACGGTAGTGAAGAACGGCTTCATTGCCTGCTCGACGTTGTCTATCCCCTTGCCGTAGTCGCAGATATCTATCGTTATGGAGTTCTCCGTCAATGCGCAGCTTATCTCGATGATCCCTTCCTGAGCGCCCTCGTAAGCGTGGACGATGCAATTTGTGACCGCTTCCGATACGGCTGTCTTGATGTCTTCTACCTGTTCCAACGTCGGATTTATCTGAATAAAAAACGCCGCCACAACGCTGCGTGCAAAGCTTTCATTTTGAGATTTTGCTTCGATCGTGAGTTTCATTTTGTTGCTTGTTGACATATTAACCTCTTATATTTGATGTTTTCCTTCTACGGCGCTAAGCCCGTGCGATTATTTCGTACAATCCAGACATTTTGAATATCTTGTCTACCGTCGGAGACGGGTTGCGTACGAACAACTTTTTGTTGCGCTTTCGCATCAACTTGTATCTTCCGATCACAACGCCGATCCCCGTAGAATCCATAAAGGACAATCTGCTGAGGTCCATTATCGCGTTGCCGAAGTTTTCCGATTCCAATGCGTCGTCCATCATTTTGCGCACGAAAGCGGCGGAGTGTTCGTCGAGTTCTCCGACCAAGCCGATAACGAGATTGTTACCTTCCATATTCGTGTAAACTTCCATTTTGCTCCTCCGCCTAAAATGTTAGCGGAATTGTTCGGGATGCTTTTGTAGTGTTTTGTAATATTCGTCTAAATATTGTCGAAGTCGGTTGCGGCAGCTATTGACGTTATTTTCGACGAATAGTTTGCAGCGCAAGTTGACCGTCCGAACAAATTTTCTTGAAAAATACCCGTAAAAAAGTTGACATAAGGCGGAAAATATTGTAATATGAATAAGCTGATGTTGACACATCGGGGTGTAGCGCAGTTTGGTAGCGCACATGGTTTGGGACCATGGGGTCGCAGGTTCGA
>CANQNJ010000028.1 GCA_947625185.1 uncultured Clostridia bacterium | reverse complement strand
TCGTTGTTCCATAGACCCCTCTCAATTGGATATAATAATATGTTTTTGTTGTCTTGTCAACAATTTATGCGCAAATGCCGACTGTCGTTCCGCCCGTTGCAAAAAAAGCCCCCGAGGGATCGCACTACTTTCTGTTGCGCTTGCACCGGCAATTTTGACGAATGTCGAAAAGAATAAGCACCCTTGCCGCGCTTGTTTGACTCACCAAATGACTGCCCTACCGTCAATAAAAAAGCTATTAAGCTGTTTAAGCCACAGTCCGCATCTCTGCAATCAGGTGAATTGCGGGCAAAGCGGAAGATGCTATTTAATTTACCCACAAAGTAAAAAGGGACTGTCGCAAGTTTGAAAAAAGGCAGGCGACAGCCCAATAACAATTTAATTAGATGTTAGACAATAGTGTTTTGCTCACCAATACTTTTGACATTAAAAATATCAATAAGCTTATTTATTGCTTTATCGTAATTTTTCAGTGAAGATAATTCCAATTCTTTACCCGTATACATACGCAAAACAATCAATCCTTTGTTCATTATCCAATATGCTTCAATATATCCAATAGATAATAATTGTTCAAAATTCGGATTGAAATTGCATGTTACATCATCGTCCCCTTCAATTGCATATAATTGTACTTTCAACTCATGATGCTTTTTGCTTGCGTTGTTTTCTCTTGCTTCTTTGTAATTATCTTTTAAGTAGCACTGAGATTGTTTTCTCATATCCTTTAACAAACCATTTTCTGTAATCCTATATAATGTAACAGTGTTTAACATTCTTTCATTATAAACGAATATTGAAACATCTGTACTTATGTCAATACGGTTGTTAGTACTCAGATTCTCAAAGCTGCAAACATCCGACTTCAATGTCAAATATTTTGCTCTTTTCTCATTTTCTTTGTTGATAAGGCGTTTGCAGACAATATAATCAAGAATGCACAATGCCACCCATATTACGATAAATAATATCCCGCCAATCCACAATTTGTTTTTATCGGTAATTAAAAATATAAATAATGGTATTAACGATAAAAACATTGACATAAGGATAACGATTGCAGATAATTTTGTCAATAATGCCAACTTCTTATACGGTTTTGTCATAGAATAGTTCATCCATTCTCTTTTTTGCAATTGTATCATGTTTTTCAACAAAAGTAAAGTCGACAATCGTTGCCTATAACAATTGTCGACTTTTTTCGCCGGTAGAGACAGCAGGGCTCGTCTCCCACGCAGTGGAAGTAAGCACATTTGGTGCTAAGCCAATCTGCACGGTGTGCAGTTGGCAGCCGAACCAATTGCGTTTGATCGGCTGATCACAATCCAAAAAGAGCAACTTTTGCCACACCACTGTACTTGGTGCCGCTATTCGTGTCGCTCAACTGAGTGTCGTAGTTGTTGGTGCCGTCGGCGGAATACATCCAAAAGTTGAAGTCGTGGGTGCCTGCGGCATAGGGCAACAGTTGCGCTTGGCGCTTGACAACGGGGTTGTCCTCAACGGTGACAAACTGCCCAATGTTGATGGCAATGTGTTCAAGATTGTTAAGCTCGCTGTTGAGGTTGAGCACTATCTGCGAGTAGTTGCGGCCGCCGCCGTAGAAGGCTATTCCGCCGTGCACAAATGTGCTGTTTCCCTTTTTGTACAGCAACTTTGCGTAGCTTTCGTCGTTATCCACCGCCTTGAGCATGGCGGAGATATCGAACTTCATCATGTCGCTGAGCACGCTGTCGTCGCTTGTGGGCTCAATGAGGGTGCTGCTGTCCACCAGTGAGATATCCTTCCAGTCGTAAGTGCGCACGTCACCCTCCAACCGAAGAATGCTTGCAAAGCTTGTGCCGCCCGACTTACGCCAGGATGTGGTAACCCGTGCATAGGTGCCCACGTCGCCTGTGGAGGGCACGCCCTCATAGAGCAGCGCACCGCTGAAATTGCTCTCTACACCCACGCAGAACAGACCGCTGGTTTCAAGCACGGTGTTGCGCAAAGTGACATCCGTCATAACATACCTCTTGTAGAAGAAGCTATCCTGCCCGATATCCCCAACTTGGTAGTTATTGGTAAAGAACGTGCCGCCCTTGACATTTTTAGATGCCTCGACATAGGCATTGCCGTGTTCATCGCGCAGTTGCGGCTCCTGACCGTTGGCATTGTTGGCACGCAGCGCCTTGTTGGCACCGACCTTGACCAAAAACTCTCTGCCCTGTGTGATGACACAGCCGTCAATGGTAACGTTGATGCGCTCCTTGTCGCTCACATCAACGCTCGGTATGGCAGAGGTAAAGTAGTTGTTTCCCTCGCTGTTACCGCCGTAAATGCGCAGTGTGGTACGTCCGTTGCGTATGCGGCAGTTGACAACACGGCAGTCGGCGTTAATTTCCAACGTGGTGCCCAGCTTGTTGAGGTTGTTGAGTTGGTAGACGGCATTGCCGTTGCTATCCTGCTCAAACAGCGACGAATCGCTGCACCCCAGCAGGTTGACACCATAGAGCGTAACCCCGTCGGTGCGCACAAGAAATGCAATGTTGTCCTGCCCGGCTACCGACGCCGCCACCTTATACTCCACAAATACCAGCGGTCCGCGGAAAATTGCCGGTGTGCCGGTGGCATCTACGCCGTTGGCGATATACTCGGCATTGATGTCGAATCCGTTGCCGTAGACATCCGCCTTGAACTCCATTGCGTACCTGACATATGCCTCACCCGGCTTGTGGTTGGGGTCTACGTTATAGAACTCGGTGTTATAGGTAGACTTGTAGGTGTGCTCTCCGACAATGCTCTTGCGCTCTTCAAGCGACAACGGTTCACCGCTCTCGTCTGTGCCCAGCATGATGCTGCGTGTAAGCACCACTTTCAGCCCTGCCTCGGTGGCCCTGCGCAGCTCAGGATAGTTGCCTACCTCCACAGCATCCTTGACCACGTTCAAATTGAAGGACTGCACGGCATTGCCGCCAAACAGCTCATTATATCTCCACTTGACGGTGACCGTCACCGCACCCGTGCCCTTGATGAGCAACAGTTGTTTGCCATCACGCAGAACCACTTCGGCAATATCCGGGTTTGAGCACTCAGACACGATATCCTCAAAGTCGTTTTTGACAGGCAGGGGTGCCCCCTTCTTGGTAACGGTAATATCTATGGCGTACTCGTTATCCTGCAAAGTATAGTTTATACCATATCTTTGTCCGCCCACCGTATACCTTTCGGCAAGGTCGACGGAGAGCTTGTTGTTTACCCAAATGCTGTTTATTTTAGCCGTGACATCCACGTGCAGTTGTTTTGGTGCGCCCAATGGCTCGCCGTCCTTGATAGCCTGCACGCTGACATCGCAGCTGACCTTGTCGCTGCAAGCAAACACACAGCTTGCGCCTTCGCCCACGGGTGTGAGGGTGAGGTTGGGTTCATTTGTGGTCCATACATAGCTCACGCCGTGCAAGTCGGCTGCCGCGACGGCATAGAATGTGGTATTTGTGTTTTTGAGTATGACGGAACTGTACACGCCGCCTTGCTCGCTGAGCGCGACATCTGAACGCAGACGGAAATCGAAATCCGCAAAACTCATTTTGAGGGGTGCCTGTTTGCCGTTGGCGGACACGGTTGCATTGAGTTCGAGCGCCGAAAAGCCCTCCGAAAGCTCTATCTGCAACACGTGGTTAGAGCTGCTTGCTGCCCTGCCCTCACCGTGGGTGAGGCACCTTACGTCCTCAATTCCGTCACCGGTAATTTGCGGCTCATTTTCGCACTCCACATAGAGCGTAGTTTGTGTGGCGCCCTTTGCCACGAGTACCGTGTTGCCGTCCGCAACGCCGTTGACCACAATACCGGTGGTTGTTTGTGCCTTGTTGATATTGAACACCACGCGGCGATGCAAGGTTTGGTTGAGCATATTGTTGACGATGGCATCCTCAACATCCAGCTTCAGCTCCGCCCTGCCGCTGAATGGGGCAAAAATGCTCTGTCCGCCCTTGTTTACAAAGACCTGCTCATCTGTCGAAGTGAGCGTGTACTCGCTCATATCGCCGCCCTTGATCCCCACAGTATAGCTGTATGTGCCGGCAGAAAGTCCGCTGCCGACCGTGTAGGTGCCGGTAGATGCATTGTAGCTCATTGGCACCGCATCGCCGCCCGAATTGAACATGGCAAATGTGACGTCGTAGGGCTTGGAAGAGGTCACCACCACGGGTATTGTAGCCTTGAAGCCCTTGTCCTTGCTGGTTGCCGTAACATTGGCCGTGCCCTCGCCCAACGCCGTGATGTATCCCTCGTCATTTACTGTGAGCACTTGGGCATTATCCGTGGAAAGGGTGTAGCCCTGCTCGGATGCATTGGCAGGCTCCACCTGTGCCGTTACCTTGTGATCGTTGAGGTCAGCCATATCCACATACATAGCATCGCCATCGGGCAGCAGGTCGCCGTCGGCATAGATACGTATGCCGCTGACGGATACGGGCACGCTCAGACTTACCAGATTGAGCGAGGAGAAAATTGCCAACACAAAAACCATTGGCAAAACTATTATCAGTGCAATGACTACTTTTCTCATCAGATTTCGCCCCCTTCAAATTGGTAGTACTTTCTGCCCAGCCTTCCCACAAAGTACAAATACGCCAACGCAACGCCCAAAGCCGAACACAGCCCGCCCACAACATAGGTGAGCCAGCTCATTTGTTGTTCTTTGAGTTCGGTAAGCACACGAGCAATGAACAGTGCGCCGCCCACGACAAAAGCCGTGACAATGCCGAATACAATTATGGTGGAAACCACTCCGCCGGATTCCTTTATTTCCCCGTCCTCGTCGGTGGAAAAGTGCGCATGGTCAAAGTCATAGCGTGTAGCCACGCAAATGTTGACAAATCCAAAAGCCAATCCAACAACAAAGACGAAAAGCCCCGCATACCAACTCACCATGTGCGTGCACGCAAGCACAATAGCATTTGCCAACTGGGAAAGTGCCGTTACCAACATGCACAAAAAAACTTTGGAAAAGAACACCGTTTTATACCCGAGCGGGTAAGCCTTGACGGAATAGAACATTTCGCCGTCACGGCTGATATTTGTTGCGCAAAAGATATTTGTCAATGCGCCAAACAGCAATGTGAGCAACAGCGCCAACTCCAAATTGAGCTTTAACCCAATGAGGCTTTCTATGAGCGACGCGCCCACCGCCATGCAAAAATACACCATCAACGGCATTACCACCGCTACCGAAAGATAGCTGAACATGTATGATGGGGTGCGAAAAATGAGTAAAAAGTCCTTTTTGACAAGGGCAAAAAAGCTAAACTTGCCGCGCCCCAATGTGCCGCCCTTTTTGATATAACCGGCACTGCCCGTATTGCGTGATTGAAGCGCACTTTGCAGCATGAACCGCAGCATGACAAGGGACAGCGCCACACACACGACCATTACCGCTGCCACGCCCAAGCCCGCCACAACCGCAGAGTGTCCCACGTGCAGCGCCGAAGGCGAAATGCGCACCAACAGCAGATCCACAAGCCATTTAACAGGGTACATGCACTGCACGACTCCCACAATTGCTTTCATTTTGGGTTCGTCGAAAAAGTACTTGAGATCCTCGCCCAGCAGCATTTGCCGGACGGCATCCAATACAATGGAGTACACCCAAAATGCCACTCCCGTTAGTGCCGTGACCAATAGAAAGTTGAGTAAAAACCTGTTGGCAAAAAACCGCTTGAACGCATTTACCGGCAGAGCCAACAGCGAGCCTACCGCAATGGTGAGCAGTGGCAACACAAAGCATGTGATGCCCGTGACAAGCCAATACTGCCAGCCCAGAGCAACATACTGCATCACATTGAATGCCGCAGTAAAGTTTACCGTCAGCACTACCGCCGCGGAAATTACCAACTGCGAAAGGTAGATGGTCACGATTTTGGCGACATAGAGGCTCACTGCATCCACCGGCATGGCGGAATACAGTTTTGCCCCGTCCGAATCGAAAATTTGACGGTTTATTTGAGAAATTGCCCCAACGGTCATGAACACAAAAACAACGGCGTAGATGAGCGTCAGCAGCTCGTATGTGCGTATGTCGTGGTGGTACTCGGGTTTGAGCTCGGTGCCCTCTGCACCGAAAACGCCCTTTACCTGCACATAGATGCCCACAAACTTGCCGAAAAACACCACAAACAACGCAATAATGGCAGCTGTGAGCAGCAATCCCAGCAGAAAGCCCATCAAGTCAAATCGCCCTCTGCGGTACTTGTAGACGGACTCTATGCGCTGTTTTTTGAGCAGCGCCGCAATCAGTTCGGTATTCAACTTTTTCATTGCGCGTCACCGTCCGTATTTTTGCGCTCGGCTTCCTCTTCGGCAAGGCGTTCGCCCTCCAAAAAGAAGCTTTCAAAGTCGAAGTTGGGGTTTTCCGTCATTATCTGACGAATGTTGATGGCATCTATTTGTTGACCGCGGCGAATGAGTACCACTCTGTCGCAAATTTGCGCCACGCTGGCAAGGGCGTGAGAGCTGAAAATGATACAGTTGCCCTCGGCGGCATACTGTTTCATGAATTCCCTGACAGCCTTCATTGTGCGTGGATCAAGACCCGTAAGCGGCTCATCGAGTATCCACAGCTTGGGATGGTGCATGAGTGAACCCATCATGCAAATTTTTTGCCGCATGCCGTGCGAGTAGCTGCTGATCAAATTTTTGACGGCATCCCCCAAACACAGCACCTGTTCAAGCTGTTCATAGCGTTGTTTGCGTAACTGCTGCGGCACCTTGTAGACGGTGGACATAAAGTCCAGATACTCCAATCCCGTCATTTTGACGAACACCGAGTGGTTGTCCGTCACAAACCCCATATTAGCCTTGGCGGCGATTGGGTCGCGCTTTACGTCGTGGCCGTCAATGCGAATTTGCCCCTCGTCAAAGGGCAGCATGCCCTCCAAACATTTGAGCGTTGTGGATTTACCTGCGCCGTTGTGACCAAGAAGTCCCACAATTTCGCCCGAAAAGCAACTGAAAGTTATATCCTTGACGGCATAGTCGGCGTGCTTGGAGTACTTTTTGCAAAGGCCCACAATTTCCACCACGGGGATGCGTTCACCATTTTCCGGTGAGATATCTGCCTTGTCTGTATGTTGTGTTGTCATGTTGTATTTTGTCTTCCCGTAAATATAGTTTGTGATGTTTTTTTCAATGAGACGGGTGTTTGCCGCACCTCATTTTTGTCAAAATGCGGCACCCATGTCGCAAAACAGAGTGTCGCAAAATGAATTTTGATTGAATTTACTCAATAATCGATGGTGAGCAAAATTACCACGTTGCAGTCGTTGGATACATAGGCAATGCGTACCGCGCCGAGCGCCTGATTTGAAATTACCATCTCCAACACCAGCGAGTCGGTGGGCGCTTTGAGGCTTGTTCCCTCAACGCCCAGCACGTCGGCGACATTTTCCTGCTTGACGATGGCATTGAGGCCCGTTTCGGTGAGCCTGTAGCCCGCCTCAAAGTAGTCCGCGTCCAGCGTGAGCGAGGGAGTTGCCCCCGCTGCGCTATTGACGGTTGTGTCTATTTGCACTTCGGTGAAGGGTTTGTCGGCATCGACATCGTTGATGGTCTTTTCGCTGCCCTTGACGGTATAGCCGTTCTCCGTTTTGGTGTAAGTCTTTACGCTTTCAAATTGCGTAAAGTTGCCTTTGGTAATTGTAATTTCCTGCTTGATGCTCGCAGCGGATGAAATTTCGCTGTACTTTTGCCTGAGCAATTCAATTGCTTCGGGTGGCGTTTCAATGCAGGCGGACAGTACCAAAACTGCCGCAAGCAACATCACCGCAACAACAAGATATCTCTTTTTCATTAGCGTATACCTCCTCTTTTCAATACGAACATTGCCGCAAGCAATGCGTTGAGTGCGCCTGCCGCAAACAGCCAATTGATGGGTGCATCGGCAATGGTCTTTGCCGTGGCAACAACATCCGGATCAACATCTGCACCATTGCTCCAAGCCTCTACGATGGCGCTGTACTTGGCAAGTTCATCGGCGCCCAATTCTTTTTCCGCATCCGAAAGCGTGTCTATTTGCTCCTTTATGCCCTTGACGAGCGCAAAGTGCTCTTCACTCGAAGTGAGCGTGTCGGCTGTAACATCGCCCACAAGATCATTGAGCGCTTGCAACACGGCGTACAAGTTGGGGGTGTAGCCGTTTTCGTCAATCACCACCACCGTAAACACCTTGCTGCCTTGGTAGTTAATGTCATTTACAGTTACCGTGACGGTCACAATGCCGCTTGCCGTGAGCGAGTCGGGGTCAACGGTTGCGCTGAGTGTGCGGAACCCGTCTTCCATTACCGTGACGTATGCCGAGAGAGCCAACTCAGTACCGTTGATAGTCACATTGGGCTGTTGCTCGTTGAATTCGTCATCGCCCACATTGAGCACAAAGTGGACATCGTTTTCGCCGTCGGTAATTTGTGCCTTGTCAACCGTGTATGTGCCGGCAGTGTTTGAATTTTGCTCACCGTTCCAGCTGCCCACAAAGGTCACGTTGTAGTTGGAGTTGTCGCTGCGTGCAACAATTGCGTAGCTGCCCGCATTGACAATGCTCGGCTTGCTGAGTGTAATTGCCAGATCGCTGTTCTGCTCTTGCGGAGCAAGTGTGCCGTCGGTGAGGCTCCAACCCTCGGCATTCCAGACGTAGTTGCTCTTGCCGTATGCCCAGGTGTCGCTCTGATCGGCAACGGTCACCGTCACCTTGCGTGCCTCGACCGTGTAGGTGCCCTGCTTGACAACGGTTATTTCGTAGTTGGCGGGTTGGTTGTTGACTGTTGCGGTTATGGCGTAGGTATTGGCGTTCTTTTGCTCGCTTGCATTGCAAGTGATAGTCAGGAAGTCGGCAACCTTGACGCTTGCTTCGTCGCCCTGCAACACACCCTCCGCCTCAAAGGTGAACTCGGTAACAAAGTTGTCGCCGTAGGTGCTGTGTTGGTCGTTGACGGTCACGCTGACTGCCGCCTTGGTAATATCGAACGTGGTTTCGCCATTGCCCGTAAAGTTGCTGTCCTTGGCGGAAACACGAACGGTCACACTGCCCGCATTGGTCAGATTGCCGTTGTAGGTAATGCTGAATTCCTCGCTCGTCAGAATGAGTGCACCGGCCTTCACCACAAGGGTGGGCGTTTGCGGCTGTCCATTGTAGACATGTGTGCTCGTCACCTCAACGCTGTCAATTGTTGCCGCTTCAATCACCAGCTTTTTGCTGCCGTTGACGGTAATATTGTAGTTTTTGGCTTTGTCGCCGCCGAATGTCGCCGTGACGTCATAGCGGCCGACATCTGTGCCTGTGCCTGCAAACGTCACCGTGATGCCGCTTTCGTCGCCCTCTACCAGGTCTGCAAATGTGTAGTGAGCGGATGCGGCATTGTGTTCGGTGCGGTCAAAGGTGAACTTGACCTCATCCACAGTAAGGCTTGCGCTCTTGGGCGCAATTACAAAGGAGGCTTGCTTGCTGCCCGAGTAGTTGCCTTTGTAGTTGACGGTGAACTGTACCGTACCCGCATTGGTCCTATCCGACGTTGTGTAGCTGACGGTGTAGTCGTCGCTTGTCACGGTAAAGCCTTCGAGCGTTACGTTGAAATTTACGCTGTGCTCACTGCCGGTGTAGACGTAGCTGCCCGTCACCTGCACGGTGGCATTGCTTGCATCCTTGGGTGTGATTGCAAAGCTCAAACTCTTGGTGCCGGTGTAGTTGCCGGTGCCCTTGATTGTAACTTGTCCGCCGTCTGCCACATTGACATTGGCTCCGAATTCAACGGTAAAGTCTATGTCCTTGGCAAGGACTATCTCGCCGAACTTGACATCGGGCTGAGGTTGAATGGACTTGCCTGTGAATTCGTAGCTCGTCTCGACGTCGCTGAAACTCAACTCGGCGATATCCTTTGCCACCACTTCAAAGCCCTCTTTGAGGGTGAGTGATTCCTCGTTGTAGTTGTAGTTGGACACTTTGGTATTGGCACCTGCCACAAGCTGTGCCACAATGTCCGTCTTGCCCACATCCGTGAGAACGGCAGTCAGGGTCAGGCTAAAACTTTCGCCCTGCACTGCGCCTGTTACGCTCCAATTGCTTGCAGCGCTGTCGGGGCGCTGTTCTTCGCCGCTGTAAGTTACGGTTTGCTTATTGATGCTCACCGTGAGCGCCTGCGGCGTAATGTTGACGGTTCTCGTTACGCTGTAAGGCTTGTAGTCGTTGAGCATTATGCTCACCGTGACGGAGTACTCGCCCACATCCTTGGGCTTGCCCTCAACGGGTTGACCCTTCAATGTGTATGTGATCACCGTCTCGGCGCCCTCGGGCTGACCGCTGACCTCAATTTCGTGCTCCTTGCCGTCGTAGGTGACGTCGATTCTGTCACCGACCTTGACGTTCTTGAACACGGCGTCCGTAATCTCGTAGGTAGCGGTTGCAGTCAAATCTATATCGTAGTTTCCGGACAATGTTTGTCGCGCCTCTTCCGAAAGCGTTACGCTGATGGTAAAGGTGTTTCCTACCTCGGAAGAGTCGAACTCTTTATCCAACTTGCAAGTGAGTCCCTTCTCCAAAGTCTGCTTGTCGTCACCATACATAGTGCCGCTGATCGTAAAGGTCAGTTCAACTTGAACTTCGCCTTGGGGAGAGGTCTTGTCATCCGGCTTGACGGATACTGCCGCCTTGTCAATAGTGAAGGAAAGCTGCTTGCTGCCGCTGAAATTGCCGACAAATTCCACTGTGAAATTCACCTCGCCGGCATTTGTGCGGTCGGACTCGCCGTAGTTCACATTATAGTCGCTTGCTGTAATTGTGTAGCCCGGCAGCGACACGGTCAATTTTACACTTCGCTGTTCGGCGTTGTAGATATAGCTGCCCGTAACGTCAATTTGCGCCTCGCTTGCATCCTTTGGAAGGATTTGGCAGCTGAGTTCTTTGGTGCCCGTGTAGTTGCCTTGACCGGTAACGGTCACAGTCACCTTGCCCACTGCAATGCACGCTTCGCCGTCCTTGTCGCTTGCATAGGTCACGCCAAAGTCCTTGCCCTGTTCAAGCTCGGCACCGCCGAATTGCGCTGTGGGTTGGGGCTTTACAGCCTTGCCGGTATATACGTAACTTCCATCAACGCCCGCGAACTCCAACTCGGCAATATTCTTGGCGGCAATTTCAAAAGTGCCTTGGGCGCTTCCGCTAAAATTGCCCTTGAATGTTACCGTAACCTTGGCTTGCTTGGTTACATTGGTGTTGTCGGCAGCGACAAATGTGTAGTCGGTGCCAAAGACCAACTCGTAACCTGCCAGCTCCACCTTGACATTGCCCTGCTCCGGTGTTTGCGCACTGCCCGTGTATGTGTAGGCGCCCTCCACCGTTACCTTGGCAGCACTTGCGTCCTTGGCGACGATATCGAATGTGGCGGTCACGCTACCCTTGTAGTTGGTTTTGCCCGTAACGGTCACGGTCACCTTGCCCACAATTGTGCAGGCATCGCCGTCCGTGTCGCTTGAATATGTTACGGTATAGTCGCCCTCGCCAAGCGTTTTGCCGTCCAGCTTGACGGTTATTGCGGGCTTTTGCGCGCTACCCGTGTAGTCGTAGCTCGCTTCGAGTCCTTCAATTTGAGCATCGTCGGTAATATCACGTTCGTTAATAGTAAAGTGTACGTCAAACTCGCCCGTAAAGTTGTTGCCAACGGCGGTAATGTGCACCGTCGCCTCACCGGCATCCTTGTTGTTTGAGTAGGAAACGTTGTAGTCGGTGTTGAGCGCAAGCTCGTGGCCGTTGTAGGTGAGCTTGACCGTGGGTTCGTGGGCGGTGCCGTCGTAGGTGACGGCCTCGTTGCCCTCAACTTCAATTGTTTCCGCGGACAGAGTGACCGGCGTCACATGGAATTTGAGGGTCTTGGAAAGCTCGGACGTTGAGTAGACGCCATTTGCGAACCAATAGCCGTTGGAAAGGGTTATGGTGATATCGTAGCCCGCCTCGTTGACGTCCTTGAACTCCGTGTAGCTGAGAGCGCCGCCTGCCGCTGTGAATAAGTCGTAGTCCTCGCCGAACAGCGCATTGATCACCTGCTTGATTGCGTCCTCGGTGATGTTGCCGCCGGTGAACACGGTGCTGCCCCAATTCTCGGGCACAAGCAGCAGCTCACGGGACTCGGTGTGCGAGCAGCCCAACTCTTGGCACTGGCGCTTAATAGTTGTGTACTTTTTGTCTGCACTCGGCAGCGTGTCCGTCTCGGCATTGTAGGTCCAATCAAGTACATGTTGTCCATCCACGTGCTCCACCGCCCAGGCACCTTTCAAGCCTTCTACACTTTCTGTCGTTTTCTCATCGAGCGTGTGACCTGAACCATGTCCGCTCGGCTTTACGCCTCCCGTGCTCGTTTCATAACGGAACGAAATTCCGGGTAACGTAAAGCCATCGGCATTGGTGACGCTTTTGTATGTGCGACCAGCTTTCAGTTCTGCCATTGTGTTGTGTGCAACATCCCAAACATGCGCAACCAATGTGTATTCTGTGTAGTTGCAGGAATATTCGGTGGAAACACCGTCAAAAAGACTTGCTTGCAGCGTTACGTCCGTGCCGACAACTATCTTTGCCGTACCCGTTGTATCGGTCGTTTGTACTGTACCGACAAATGTTGCGCCGTCTTGAATGTTAAGCGTGCCATTGACGATAAGGCTTGCATAGGGATTGTACCCCGCACCCGTAAGTTGAGTGCCCGTGGGGTAAGTACGCTTTTCTACTTCGGGAATATAGAAACTGTCATAGACGTGCAGTCCTGCCCCACTGCGCACATTGAGAGTAGCGCCGCTTTCGA
The DNA here is from genome assembly GCA_947625185.1 of uncultured Clostridia bacterium. Taxonomy (GTDB): domain Bacteria; phylum Bacillota; class Clostridia; order Christensenellales; family CAG-314; genus Fimimonas. The sequence goes on along the minus strand of CANQNJ010000028.1, from coordinate 8,648 downwards.
CGGTGAGTACCGAACCAGGCATTGCCTTGTAAGGGTAGAGAATGTCAAACGTGCCGCCGCTCTTCAACGTGATTTCGTAGTTGTACGGAATGGAGAAATAAACCTGTTTTGTGTCGATTCCGAGTGGGAATTGCATATAACCGGCATAGGCGTTGCCCGAAATTTCGATCGTCGTCTTGCCTACGTCCTGAACGTTGTTGCTGCTGCCCATATCGGGACGAGCGTGCGTGTCGTCATAGACGATATGTGCAGACGCGTCAAAGTTAAGAATGATAAGCGCTGCGTTTTCAAAATAGTCTCTGCCGTCCTTATTCTCTTTGACAAAGGAAATGAAGGGCGTATCAATCGTTGTAATACTCTCCCAGAAATAGAGACTTGCATGTCCCCACAGCTCGGCTCCGTGATGAATGGTAAAGCCGCCTGTGTTTTGCACGTTGACCATGGCGTACATCTTGAAGGGAGTAACGCCCGCAGTGAATGAAGCCTCGGTGTTTGTGCCGCCATTGTAGTCGTTAATCATAAAGGGCTGCGTGAGCTTGCCGCCCGACAGAACGTCAATACTGCCTTCGCCCGTTACAAGACCGTATACATCGAGATGTCCACCCGATTTGACGGTAACTGTGGCGTCTTTGCCCAGAATGAGTTGTGAATAGTAGCCGGAAGTGTGTCCCTGCGCCGATTGGTCGGGATAGTGAAGCACGCCGCCGACAATAAGATTGCCTTCGATTATGTTTGCGCCAGTAAGCGTAACGGTATAAACGGGGTCATCGTAAATGCCACCCGAAGCCCAGGAAACGCGCTCCTGCGCTGTTGCTTTCGTACCCATTGCATAATAGTCGCCCGCACGGTTGAAAGGAATTACAAGATTGACACCGGCGGGAACAGTGATAACTGTCTCCAAGTCAGCATTGTCTACCACAATAACATCTTTGTCGCTTCCATTGTACGCGTCGTTCAATGCAGTCTGAATATTCGCCGGCGCGTAGAATTTACTACCATTACGTACAACATAAGTACCTGCCTTGTCGATAACGGCAATAATTTTTGTATAGCCCGTTCCCGCGGTATAATTATACTCTTCATTGTATGACACGAAGCGTGCGTTATCATAATCCCATTCAATGTCTCCGTCTTGAACCGTTGCCGGAGATTCGGCTTTTTGCGCCGCGCTCGCCTTGAGAGTTCCCGACACGGCTTTCCAACCATAGAAAGAGTCAGTTGCCTGTGGGGTTGCCGCGAATGTAAGTCTTGTACCTGCATCAATCGGGCCATTATTTGCATCTACTCCGCCCTGTTTTACGGTGATATCAGCCTTGCTTCCGCTCTCACCAGTCGTGTTTTGAACATCCCAATCAACATAGGCAGAACCGGAGAAGAATGCTACATTGCGCACTGACATGCAAGCGTAACTGCTCTTTGATTTATTGCCTATTGCGTGAGCAATGTAGATGCTTGTATCTTCATCATCTCCCTTTCCGGTAATGGAAATTGTAACCTTATACCAATAGTTTTTCGCATCTACTTTTTCAGCATTAAAAGTTTTTGGCTCAATAAGGCTCGTGGCAGACGTCGAAAGTCCCCAACCGAGATTTATAGCAATATTTTCCTTAAAACCTTTTACTCCCCAAGGTGCATCCGTCCATGCAGGATTATTGGCAAGCCAACCACTTTTATATGCTGTCTCCGTGGGAATAGGAGAATCCATGCGGTATGCTGCATAACTATATTTCGCCTTTGTATCGTCTGTATCCGCACCTGCAGCACCGTATCCATCAATATGGAATTCAAACGTAAAAGAACCGTTTCCTTTTACCGTAAATCCCAGTTGCGAAAACGCGGGAGCCGTCAAGGTTCCGTCCGGTTGATAAGAAATACCGGAAGAAAAGGCGAAACTACCATCTCCGTTGCCTGCGGGGTCAAAATACCAAGGATATTGTTCATCGTTAGTTACTGTAATTTCTTTTGAAATGGGAGAAACAATCGAATCAAGCCCATCATTACCGCCATCCAATTTGATATACACATTGAAAGTAAAAGGCTCTTCGACATAATATTCTTCCCCATAGCTATAAGTAATAACAACCGCTTGGTTTTCCGTGATATCATTCAAAGAAAATCCCGTTTTTCCGGTCAATGTTTCACTATCCACGTCTTTCCCATTTGAAGTTATAGTGATGGTATTTGTAACAGAGTTGTAGTGATCAATCGTAACTAACAGATTGTTCTTTTTCCCATAAGGAAACTCGACTCTGCTTTTATTTGAGATTGTTTCTTCATCTTGTGCCACGCTGTCTACAGACTTAGTTATTGAAACTTTGGGTGGAATGGCAATTTCTTGAAGTATAAAGCGTATGCTGCCTTCGGAGTACACATCTTTATCAGGTACAGCAATTTTGCCATCTGCGTCGAATTTGACCAAAGTTGAATTACCATAAACCGTTCCGTGAACATAATTAGTACCACCCGAATAAACACCGGTCATTTGTTCAGGGTCTAGCGTAGAATTTATTTGTTCATGCGGTTTTACCGCAAAAGCAACAGGCAAACCGACAGGAACGGTAGCGTATGCTCCACCGTCCACGTTTTCCAATTTGATACCATTTTCGATAATAAAATCCGCTTGTTTAGCCAATGTACTCAAAATGCCCGGAAGGTAATAAGCGTCGCCAAGCCGTTCATCCCACTTTACCGACGCTTGCGCAGTTTGATATTCTGATTCATCTTTCAATGCAACTTTACTGAGTGTAAATTCAAGTGCAGTCGGTATTGCAGAACTAGTTGAACTGATACTGCTACGAGAATCCTTTGGCGTTTGATAAATTATTTCGACCCTGTGATACTTGTTTTTGATTGTACGAAAAATCAAATTTGTCTGAACTTCAGGACCAGAAAAAGATGTAGCCAGATATTCTACTCCGTCAACCAAAACACTTAATTTACCATAATACCACCCTTCTGTGGTAACAGAAAGTTTATAATCAAAGGTAAACCACTTTTCTCCCACAAATTCAAAACAAATAGGAATATCTTGCTCTGAAGTAAAATTATAACTATCGGCACTCTTAATCGTATAAGTGCCCACTTCCCCGTCTACCGTCCAACCTTCGGCTTTTGTTGTTATTTTATCTCCATCATTTTTAAAAAATCTTGCGTACAAGGTAGCAGCTTGTGCGGGCATGATATACGAATAACTCGCCTCATACGAAAGCGGCGTGTTTACGTCCGTTTCGTACCAATATGCGAACACGTAGCCCTCCGAAGGCGACGCTTTGAGCGTTACGGAAGTGCCGGATTCTACTGCTTTCTCAACGAAAGATTCGGCAGTACTTTCCGACGGGTCCTCACCATCTATTTGCACGGTGCCGTTGCCGTTTGTCACAGCCTTGACCGTGAACTGTTCCGCATGCGCCACACTCGGCACAATTGCAGACACGCCCACTGCGCACAAAGATGCTGCCAATACCGCGCACAGCACAATGAGCGTTATTCTCCATTGCTTTGCTTTTGTCATATTTCCTCCTATTTGTAGTATTATTTAATTTACCTTTTTTATTGCTCCCGACCGCCGTCGGGGCAGAATTTCAGCCTTATTTAAGTTACAACTACAAATGATACCCCCCCCATCTGAATTGTCAACCATTTTAGCCTATTTTCAGAAATATTTTTTGGAGAGAGGGCGTTTTTTTCAATCCCCTCAGTCTCGTCGCCGCTCTCCCTTAGCCAACACCAACCGAGCGACAGCTCGGCCGGTTCCGTTGGCGGTCGGCGTCTGCCACCCACGCGAATATTCATTCGCGCGGGGACCCGCCTCTCCCCATCAAGTCTCATTCTTCGACTTGTTGGGGGCCCCGTATTGGTCGCCAGGTTCAAGGTCTGCTCGCTGCGGTTCAGTTGGAATGCAGCGAGCACGTGGCTGCGGCAAAGTGCCCACTGGGCACATTTGCTTTTTCGCGCCACGCCCACTTGCTCATCAAGGGGCGCCTTTTATGCTGTAGACCCCACTGACTTAAAATAACCCTCATCCTCGTCACAGCTCTCCCTTGGTAGCACCGCTTGCATAAATGCAAGTGGTACCGCTACCGGTCGGCTGCTCCTCTCCCGCAAAAGTTTCGTAAACTCAACTTTTGCGGGTCCCCGTGTTCGTTATCCTACTACTGTCGGAGCCCTGCGGCGGCGAGCCACAAGGAGCAATAGAAAAAGAGTTCGTCTTGTGCGAACTCTTTTCTGTTGCGCTTGCACCTGTGCCTTCGACGATTGTCGAAACCCCAATGCGAAGCCGCCGCGCTTGGTAGAGACAGTAGGACTCGTCCCAAGCAAAGCGCAGGGTAAGCGAAGCGAAGTAAAACGAAGTGAAGCGCTACATCATTTCGATTTCCTGCTGTCGGAGCCCTGCGGCAACAAGCAAAAGGGCAGCAATGGAAAAGGAAGCACCTCGCTGTGCTTCCTTTTCCATTGCAACTAATAAGCGCAGTTGCCGCGCTTGGTAGAGACAGTAGGACTCGAACCTACGACCTCTCGCATGTGAAGCGAGCGCTCTAACCGACTGAGCTATGCCTCCGTAAAAAACAAAATAGAAAGTAATGCGTACGCTCTGCGCGAACGCTTGCGATGATGCGTCCGTCGTCCTTGCCGCATCGGCGGCAAGGACGAGTCGCATATTAGCCATTACTTCAATGTCAATAAATACGTTCTTCTAACGTATCCACGTCGATGTTGTGAGCCTTACAGAAATCGGCAAAGGCTTTCTGCGCGCCATAGTTGGGCTTGCATCTGCCGGATTCCCAACGGTTCACCGTTGCAAAAGCGACGCCCAATTCCTTAGCCATCATTTCCTGACTCAGATAAAGTTTTTTCCTTACAATCTTTACCTTTTCTCTAAATTCCATAGCTGATCTCCTGTTTCGTTAGTTTGCTGTTCGGTGTTATCCAAACGACCTTGTTCAGTGTCTATATTGTAACACATTTTCCAAAATATTGCAACACTAATTATGTAAAAAATTGTGTTGCATATATGCGTTGCAGTTGCCCTACTGTTGCAATCTAAATGCGCCGAAAAGGACAATTCCTATCACTGCCGACAGCAAGATAAGGCAGATAGGGTGTATTTTCTTGCCTTGTATTCTTATTTGCGAAAGCGGCGCAAACACGCAGATAATTATCAGGGATATCCAATTGAATTGCGACACGCCGTCTGCCCTGATATGCTTGAAATCGAATTCGGGCAATATCACCTTTGCCGCAACGGTAAATACGGCGGAAAGGATCAATCCCACTACTACGGGTCTTATGCCTTTAAGCGCGCCGCGGACGTATCTGTTGGAGCGAAATTTGTCAAAGAGCAGCGTAACGACGATTATTATTACCAACGACGGAAGCACCACCGCAAACGTCGCTATCAACGAGCCGAGTATGCCACCAAATACGCCCAATGAGGTCGCCGAGCCTACCGTATTGCCCACAAAAGTGGCGAGGTTGATGGCGAAAGGTCCCGGGGTGGACTCTGCCACGCCGATAAAGTCGATCAACTGTTGCTCGGTAAGCCAATTATGCTTGGTAACTATCTGCGTAACCAACGGCAGCATCGCGTATCCGCCGCCGATAGTAAACAACCCGACCTTGAAGTATTCCCAAAACAGCACAAGGTAAATCATCGGTCGCCTCCGTTATGGGACGAGCCGTCGGTCCGTTCGTCATTGTCTCGGGGTTGCTCTTCTATTATCTCGGATTGTTCAAGAGGCAGGGACTTGTTCCTCTTGGCTATGACGGCGTCGGCAATAACCACATACAAAATACCAAATATACCGCCTATCAATATCAAAAAGATAACGTTGAAATCGGTAAACAGAGCTATGTCAAACGCCGCAACCGTAAGCAGCGCGCTGAACCAACCGCGTTCCAATTGCCTGAACATCTTGACAAACGCATTCACCACCAATATCGTTACGCATGCCTGAACGCCCGTAAACGCCGCCTTGTACCAAAGGTTGTCGGCAAAAGCCTGTATAAAATAGGACAAAGCGGTTATTATTACGAACGACGGCAGCACCACCCCGATCGTAGCGACGACGGCGCCCAACACTCCGCGCATACGAAAGCCTACGCTCGTGGCTGTATTGACGGCAATGACGCCCGGCGTGGATTCGGCAATGACCAACATATCCAGCATATCCTGCGACGTCATCCATTTTTTCTTGGAGACAAGTTCCTCCTCCAATATTGATATCATCGCATATCCGCCGCCGAAAGTAAACAGTCCCGTCTTGAACAGCGTCCAGAACAGCTGCCACAAACTTACCCGTCGATCATTATTACGTTGTTGCTTGTTTTGTTTCATTTGTCTATGATTTTTTCGACCCCATATTCAAAATATACGGGGAATATTCTCCAACAGCCGCCGCATCTCTCCGTCGTCGAAGTCGGGCAGATAATCTCGCGTTGCCGAACTCATTTCCTGAAAATAACCGTTGTGCAGTCCGACGTTGGCAAAATATTCGCACGCGGCACGGTACTCGTGTCGGAACAGCCGTCTGTTAAGCGCCGGAATGTCGCTTCTGCGCGTGACAAAGTATTGCGACATCAGACTTACGTATATATCATTGTCAAAAGCCGCCAACCAATCCAATATCCGTTTCGTGTCCTCCACAAAGGACGGCAGTACCAGATGCCGGACTATTACTCCGCGCTTTATGTAACCCTCCTCGTCAAATACGTCGCGAGGTTGCTGACGGCGCATTTCCGCAACAGCCGCAGTCGCCGTGTCGAAGTAATCCGCCGCGCCCGCAAGCGTCCGAGAAACGTCGGCGTCGCAGAACTTGATATCCGGCAGATACACATCCACCAATCCTTCGAGCCTTTGCAAAGCGGAGACCTTTTCGTAAGAGCCCGTATTGTAAACCACGGGGATGTGCAGATACGGCTTGACAAGGCTCAGCGCCTGCGCCACCTTGTCGGAGAAATGCGTCGGCGTAATCAGATTGATATTTGCCGCGCCGCTGTCCTGCACGTTTGCAATCACGTCGGCGAGCCTCTCGACGGATATTTCAACGCCGTGCGGAACAACGGATATGTCGTAGTTCTGACAAAATCGGCAATGCAGGTTGCAGCCCGCAAAAAATACGGCTCCGCTTCCCTTTGCGCCGGATATGCACGGTTCTTCCCAATCGTGACGAGCCACACGGGAGAGCATTATTCCGTCCGTACGGCATACGCCCTTCTTATCGCTGCGCTCGACGTTGCAATTTCTTTGGCATAGGTTACATTTCATAGCGCTAATATTGTACCCCATTTGCGTATGTTTGACAAGTAAAATAAAAGTACACAAGCCCTTGCAAATATCGGCGGAAAGTTGCGCGTACAATAGCGCAGGAGTAAGGCTTATGTTCTCTGCATTTATGGAATTTATCAAGAGGCTGTTTTTCTTTACGGGATACTTTGCCAACGGCAGTTATCCACAGCCGTTATCCCCCGAGGAAGAGGCAGAGTGCCTCAAACGAATGAAAGAGGGGAGCCGCGCCGCCCGCGATAAGCTGATCACGCACAATATGCGTCTTGTCGCCCACATAGCAAAAAAATACGGCAAAAACGACCTCGACGATATGATAAGCATCGGCTCAATCGGGCTTATCAAAGGCGTCGAAAGCTATTCTACCGAGAAAGGCACCACTCTCGCCACATATCTGGCACGCTGTATAGAAAATGAGATATTGATGACGCTGCGCTCCAACAAGCGATATCAGAATACGGTATATCTCAACAGTACGTTGGGAGTAGACAACGACGGCAACGAGTACACCCTTATGGATATACTCGCCGTCAAAGAGGACAGCGTCTTTCATCAGGCGGAGATGTCCATATTGCGGCAAAACCTGCTCAATATCATCAACGAACACCTCAGCCCGCGCGAACAGAAAATCGTGCTTATGCGGTACGGACTGATAGAAGGCACAACGCCTATGACGCAATTGCAGACCGCGCGCGAATTGGGCATAAGCCGCAGCTACATATCGCGGATAGAAAGCCGCGCTCTCGAAAAGATAAAACAGTATATCGAGTGACGCGTCTCGCCAAAGCCCTTCAAAAACAAACTGTTGACAAATCGTTTACGCGGTACTACAATTGAAGTACATTCGGATAAAGGAGAAAATACTATGGAATATATTTATGACACACAACTGTTACTCGAAGGCAAGGATCTCAGCGATCAAAAAATAATAGACTACATCAACGCAAACATCGAGGGCGACTGCCTGCTTGTTGTGGGAGACGACGAATTGATAAAGTTGCACTTCCACACCAACACTCCCTGGAAAGTGCTGGAATATTGCGCTACGCTCGGCGAAGTGTACGACGTTGTCATAGAGAATATGAGGCGCCAAGCCGAGGGTCTGCAAGGCTGACGGCACCCTTGCAAGCGCAGCGCAGGTCGCAGCTTGCAACGGAATTTTCGCTTTATTCGCTGCTATGCGCGATACGCGCCTCTGCGCGCGTAAAATCCGGTTAAATGTGTACGACCTCTGTATTTCATTTACTTCTGCACCCAAATATATCTCACAGAACCAAGTAAAATACAGCAAGGGGCTGTCGCGTTAAGCGGCGGCCCTTCTGCATATTTGCAAGTATTTATTCAAAACACTCAAGCCGTTTGACTT